>JAKAWP010000017.1 GCA_021816955.1 Thermoplasmata archaeon | reverse complement strand
CCAGGCGAGCGCGTCGCGAGGCTCGAGGCGGGAGGCCTCCTCGGCGAACGCCAGCGCCTCCTCCGGTCGGCCGAGCTTCTCGTCCGCGGCGGCGGTTTGCAACAAAAGCTTGGCCGTCTTCGGGCCGACGGCCAGCGCACGCGCGAACGCGTCGCGGGCCGCAGGGAACGCACCGGCGGCGAACTCGATCTCGCCGAGGCGGGTCCAGAGCTCGACGCTCGTCGGGACCGATTCGAGGCCGCGCCGGATCGCCTGTCGGGCCGCGTCCGGGTCTCCCGTGGCGGAGCCGGCCTCCGCGAGTAGCAGAAACAGCTCGGCCGCGGTCGGTGTGCGCGCGATCTGGGCTTCGAGGATCGGTCGGGCCTCAGCGGGTCGCCCTTCATCGAGATACGTCCGCGCGAGGCGGGCGGCCAGCGGCGCCGACTCCGATTGGCGAGCGTACAGCGGTTCGAGCACGGCGCGAGCGTCCGCAGGCCGCTCCAGGGCTGTGAGAATCTCCGCCTTCAGCTCCGCGACCTCGTCGCTCGGTTGGCCATCTCCGGGGGGAGCGGTCTCGAGCGTGGTCAGGGCCAGGTCCGGCCGACCGGAGCCGAGCAGCATCCGCGCCCGCTGGACTGCCACCAGTCGAGCGAGGTGGGGTGCGAGCTCGGCGGCGCGCGCGTACGCTTCTCCCGCCTCGGAGATGCGGCCGAGCCGTTCGGCGATCTTCCCTCGCTCGAGCCAAACGACACCGTCCGCGTGCTTCGGGCCGTCGGGCTCGGTGAGCGAGGCGACCAGCTTCCAGGCCTCGTCCAGTCGGCCCGCGGCGGCGTCTAGCCGCGCGAGCTCTAGGCGCGCGTCGGCATCGGAAGGGTCTAACCGCACGACCGCCGTGAGCGAGTACACGAGATCATCGACCCGGTCGAGCTTTCGGGAGGCGTCCGCCCGAATCCGCCAGAGGTCGAGGTCGCTCGCGTCGTCGTGCAGGCCCTGGTCCGCGGTCGCCAGAGCGAGGGCGGGTCGACCGGAGATCAGTTGAACGCCCGCGAGCAAGCGCCGGGCGGTTCGGTTCTTCGGAGCGAGCGCCACGGCCTCCTGAGCGTGAGTGAGGGCGTCGTCGTAGAGTCCTTGCGCTCGGTACGCCTCGGCCAGATCGAGATGCAGCTTCGGATCCTGCGGCGCGAGCTGGGCCGACCGGCGAAGGATCGCTTGAGCTTCGGCCCGTCGGCCGGCTTCCAATAGGAGCTCCCCTTCTCTTCGAAGGTAGAGCGGGTTCGACGGGTCGATCTCCGCCAGCGCTTTCATCCGCTCGATCGCCCGGTCGAAGGCGCGGAGATGGGCGAGCGCTTCCGCATCCGCCCAGAGGATCTGAGGGTCCTGAGGAGCCGCCTTCAGCGCCTCTTGAAGCCACCGGTCGGCTTCGGCCCATTCTTGCCGTCGGGCCAGCAGCCGTCCGGCGGCCAGCGCCGTCTCGGGCGTGAGGGCGGTCGTGAGCGCCAGGCGATAATGGTCGAGCGCCGCTGTCTCGTCCCCCGCCAATTCGGCCGCCCGCGCTGCACCGACCGCGCTTTCCCGGCGCAGCTCGGGGTCGGCGATCGCTCGTTCGAAGGAGGCCCGGGCCCGAGCCGCGGCCGTGCGCGCTTCGGCCGAGGTCGGGAGCAACGACTGCGCCAGCGCAAGGTACGCCCGGCCGTGCAGCTGGGCAACCTTCGAATCCGCGGGATGCGACGCCACGAAGCGGTCCAAGAGCGCGAGGGCCGCCGGATCCGGAGTCGCCCCGTCCGCGAGCGCTGTGTCGAGAACGCTCAACGCCGAAGCGAGGTCGTCGCGCGACTCCAATTGCTGCGCGACCTCGATCAGCCGCTCGAACTCCTCGGGTCCCACGAGTTCGCCGATCGAGCGCTGCGAGCGGAGCCATTCGGCGAACTCACTTCCGGACGAACCCGGGCCGCTGGAGTCGAGGGATCGGCCCACCGCGAGGAGCGCGTCGGCCCGCTGCCGGAGCGCCTGCCGCAGATCGACGTCCGGCGCAGCGGCTCTCGAGCCCCCCATCGGTCGACCTAGGGCCCCAACCTAAATAGATTCGTGGTCGCACGGGAACCTGCGACAGCGGTCCCCATGCCGACCGGAAAAGTCCGCGAGCGCCGGTTCTACCGGCCTTGCCCGAGCGATCCTCGACCCCGCAAGTCGATATTCGATCCGGTCCACGGGTCGATTGTTCTTGACGCCTCCGCGTTGGGGGTCGTCGCCACCGCGAGCTTCCAGCGTTTGTGGCGGATCCGCCAGACCGGCCTCGCCCACCTCGTGTTTCCGGGAGCGAATCACACCCGCCTCGAGCACTCGCTCGGAGTGTACTGGGTCGCCCGCCAAATGAGCGAACGGTTGGGCTGCTCGGAGGACGAGACGCGGTTGGCCGGCATCGCGGGGCTCCTGCACGATGTGGGGCACGGGCCGTTTTCCCACACGCTGGACCTGAGCCTCCGCGAATCGCTGGGCACCACGCACGAGGGGATCGGCCGCCGCGTCGTGCTCGGGGAGGAGTGGCCGGGGCGGCCGGTCGATCGAGCGATCGGCGGGGCGCTCCGCCGGGCGAACGTTTCCGCCGAGGAGGTAGCGGACCTGATCGATCCGGTGCCGGGACGAGACCGTCACCCCCTCCTCCGTCGCATCGTGCACGGGGCGATCGATGCCGACCGGCTCGACTATCTCCAGCGGGACGCGCACTACACGGGAGTCGCCCACGGCGCGATCGATGCCCTCCGGCTCCTCGAAACCGTAGGAACGGACGGGCGGCGGATCTGGTTTGCCGAGAAGGGTCGGGGGGCGGTCGAAGGATTCCTCGTCGGTCGGGCCCTCATGTACGACACCGTCTACTACCACAAGACCGTTCGAGCCGCGGAACTGATGGTACAGGCCGCCGTCGAGCGAGCGAACGGATATCCCGACGAGGTCCGGGCATGGTTCTCGCTCACCGATATCGACCTGCTCCACACCCTCCGAGGCGCCGGGGGCGTCAGCCGCTCGCTGGTGGAAGGGATCGAGCGCCGACAGCTGTTGAAGCGGGCGTTCCGCTGGCCCGCCGCCTGGGGAGAGCGGGCCTCCGTCCGTCGCCGGCTCGAGCGCGGCCCCGATCGACGGGCGATGGAGGACGAGCTCGCGGACCGGCTCGGCGCCCCGCGAGGAACGGTGTTGTTTGACGTCTCGGGGGTTGTCGAAGAGGACGACGCCCGACGGGAGTGGGCCGAAATCGCGATCCGGCGCGACGATGGTCCGCCGAACTATATCGCGACCCGTCCGCCGTGGCGCGCGCTTCTTCGGCGGCGCCCGACCGACGCCCGGGTGGCGGTCTACGTACCGGAGCGTCGCCGAGCACGCGCTGCGGCGCTGCTCGAGCGGGACCCTCGGTTCGTACCGTAGGTCGACTCGGGGGGCGAAACGGGAACCGCGCTCCGGGCCAGGATCCACTTCCACACGGGAGTCGGCACCGGAACTACCGAAAGTCGCGGAAGGCGAACTAAATCGAACGGGGGAAGGGCGGCCGCCCGGATCTCGGCGAGGGTCACGGGTCGCGCGAGCCGACGGACGGGCTCGACGCGCACCTGCCAATAGAGGGGGGGTTGCGGCGATTCGGGGGCCGGGTCGGAGGCGATCCGCACGATACCGACGCAGGCGCGTTCGTTGCCGGTGTGGTAGAAGAGCCCCTCGTCGCCCCGTCGCATCGCAGCGAGGTGACGCTGCGCGAGCGGATTCCGTACCCCGCTCCAGACCGTTTGCCTGTCCTGTTCGAGGCGCGCGTAGCTGTAATGCGTCGGTTCCTCCTTCAGGAGCCAGTGCCTCACGAGGGTTCGAGACGCGGCGCGCAGCGATAATCGTTGGGGGGCGGGGCGCGGAGGCTTTACCCCGCGATTCCGTGGAGCGGACGTGCGGGTCGTCCTCGTCGGCACCGGAGTGCACCCGATCCCCCCGACCGGCTACGGCGGGGTCGAGCGGACCCTCGACGAATTCGCGAGCGCCCTTCGCCGCGCGGACATCCCAGTCCGAATCTTCCAGGAGGTGCGGGGCGAGCGGCCGTTCGACGAGTACCGCTTTGCGTGGAACCTCCGACGGCGCCTGCATCGGGAGGACGACGAAGTCGTGCACGCGAGCACCCCGGTCGTGGCGCAGCGGCTGGGAGCGCCCGAGTTCCCGTTTGTGTACACGAGCCATTCTCGTCACTGGTTCGTCAGAACGACCTGGACCGACCGCTGGGGGTACTACCTGGAACGACGAGCGGTCCGACGGGCCTCGCACGTCATCGCGCTGACCCCGGCGGTCCGCGCGAAGATCGACACCGTCTTGCCGGTCCGGAATCGGCCCATGGTGTCGACGATCCCGATCGGAGTCGACATCGAGCGGTTCTCCCCACCGCCCACAAAGGGAGACCCGGCGATCGTGCTGGGCGTCGGAGTCATCGCGCCGTGGAAGCGCTGGCACCTCGCCGTCGACGCGCTCGAAGGAACGGCGCTTCACCTCCGGCTGGTCGGTCCGGTCGTCGACCGGTCGTACGCGAAGGCGCTCGAACATCGGCCGAACGTGACGCTGGTCGGCGAGGTTTCCGACTCGCAGCTGCTCGAGGAGTACCGGCGGGCGGGGCTGCTCGTCCACCCGAGCGCCGTGGAAGTGTTGCCGGGGGCGGTGCTCCAAGCCCTTGCGTGCGGTCTACCGGTGATCGGGGGTTCGGCGGTCGCCGGCCTCTTCGAAGACGGCGCCCAAGGCCGCGTCCTGGACGATTCGAGCGAAGAGCGTTGGGTCCGAGACGCGCGAACCGAAATGGTTCGGGTCGCTCACGACGAGTCGCTTCGGACGCGATGGGCGGAAGCGGCCCGCCGTTGGGCGACTGACCATTACGCTTGGTCGGTGGTCGCCGAGGCCCATCGGCCGGTCTACGAGTCGGTCGCTCGGGAGTCGGACCGTTTGACCGCCCGAAACGGATAAGTGGACGGAGTCGACCGCGGGACAATGGTCCCGCGTCGGTCGGTCGGGTGGGAGCGGATGCGCGCCTTCGCGCTATCGCTCCCGACCGACCTGCGGGACGGCTTTGCGCGAGGGCGCGATACCCCGGTTCGATTCCCCGAACGGATCCCCGAGATCGTCGGCGTCGGCATGGGCGGATCCGCGATCGCGCTCGACCTGGCGGCCGTGCTCCTGCAGCACGAGACCCCGGTCCGGTTCCGGACGCTCCGATCGCCGAAGCTCCCGCCATCAGTCTCCCGGGAGTCGCTCGTCCTGCTATCGAGCTACTCGGGGGAGACGTGGGAGACGCTCGCCGCGTATGCGGAGGCCGGTCGTCGGGGAGCTCGAAGAATCGTCCTTGCTTCCGGCGGAGAGCTCGCCCGACGCGCGATCCGGGACCGGGTCCCTCACCTTACGGTTCCGGCCGGCCGCCCGCCCCGGGCGACGGTCGGCCATCAGCTCGGCCTCTTGCTCGGTCTCTTTGACTCGACGTTCCCCCAGTCGAACGACGACCGAATCGCCCGGATCGCGGACCACCTAGTCTCGGCCGTGCCGGCGATTGCTGGAACTCGCGGGCTAGCCCACCGGCTGGCTCGCCGGGTCGGGCGACGATGGCCCGTCGTCGTCGCTTCCGCGCCGCTCGGGCCGGTCGCCCGCCGGTGGAAGACCCAAGTGGAGGAGAACGCCAAGCGGCTCGCGTTCTTCGACGAGGCGCCCGAACTGTTGCACAACAGCCTCGTCGGGGTTGACGGAACATCGGCCGCCCAAGGACGGTCGCTGGCCTACGTCTTCCTGCAGTGGGAGGGGTCCGTTCCCAAGATCCGACGGGGTCTCGATTTTCTGGCCAGGATAGCGCGCAGTCACGGGTTCGAGGTGATCCCGGTCTCCTTCCATTCCCCCGACCTACTGGAGACGATCGTAGAGGCGACCGCGGTCGGGGATCATTTCAGCCTGAGTCTGGCGGCGGCGGATGGGGTCGACCCGTATCCCGTCGACGTCATCCAAGCGCTGAAACGGGCGCTGGCCCGCACCCGTTGAGTGCACCTTCCGGAAGAACGCATCTTTGAACTCCGCTTTCCCCGAAGCCATCCTCGGCCTTCGCCGCACCAGCCCGCAAGCGAGTCTCTCGAGCGACAGGGAGCCTACGATTCAAGACCGGACCGCAAGGCCTGCGAACCGAACTCCCCGGAGCTGAGGCGAACGGTCCCAGCCCGGGCTTCCGAATGGCTTTAAAGCGAACGCCGCTCCCGCCCTAGGGGAGCTGAGGTAGCCTAGCTCGGCCAAGGCGCCAGATTCGAGATCTGGTGATGCGTATGCATCGCGGGAGTTCAAAAGGGAGGCGAGGGCCAACCCGTCGACCGGAACATCTCCCCCTCAGCGTTCCCCGCCCGACGATCCGCGTGACCGTGGAGACCGTCCGCGCGGCGGCCACTCGCCGTCAATCCGTTTGCGTGCCACCGGGGCACCGGGTGAACGATGTCCTGCGGGCGATCGGTGCGGCCGGCGAGGGCAGTCTCGTGCTCATCGGCGAGAACCCGGTTCCTCTCGATACAATAATCGACCGGCCCGTCCGGCTGACCGTGATTCCGACGTTTTCGGGCGGGTGAGCAATCGGGAGCGATCGTTTCGACGCCCTTAGGGCGCTAACCAGACGGACCGGTCGGCTCGACCGGCCGGACCGGCCCGGGCGCCTCGATCCGTTCGAGCGCGCGGCCGTGGATGAACCGAGCGTTCGTCTGGTCGAGCGGGGTCAGGATCGGATCGGCCGGATCGACGACCGGACTCCGCCGTTCCGAACGAGCTTCCGTTCGCCCCATCGGCGAGGTCGAATCCGAGCGCGTTCCATCTTGACGGTACCGGAAGTTCCGCAGTCCGAGCGATAGAAGGACCCCGATCGCGCCGAGCGCCGCCGCTGTTGCGAACACCACGCGATACCCCTCGTTCGCGAACGTCTCGAAGGTCCGTCCGGGGCCGAGCGGGACGGTGAGGAGATAGGCGGAGAGGATCGAGGTCGCCAGCACCGGCCCCAACGCGCTCCCGAGATTTCGGAACGTCTGGTTCATGCCGGTCTGGATGCCAAGTTCGGTCCGTTCGACGCTGAGGACGATGATGTTCGTCATCGCGATGAGGGACCAGACGATGCCTGTCATCGCGGGGATCATGAAGAGGAGGACCTCGAGCGGTGTGCCGTGCGCGACGTACAACCCCAGGAACGCCGCGACCTGGAGCGTGAAGCCGACGACCATGACCGGTTTCGGTCCTCGGGTCGTCGAAAGGCTCCCGGCCAACGGCCCCAGCGCGAGCATCGAAAGGGCCGCGGGCAACGCGAGCAACCCCATCCCGACCTCGGTCAGGTTGAATCCCGGGGCCACCGGCTCTTCGGCGATGATCGTGACGACCGTGAATCCGAGGTACATCATCACGCCGGCCAGGATGCCGGTCACGTTCGAGATCCAGATGTTCCGGGGGCGGAGCGAGGCGAAACGGACGACGGGGGACTCCGTCATTCGTTCCCACACCACGAACGCGCCGGCCGCGACGGCGGCGAGGACGAGGAACTCCGGCGTTCCCCACGGGAGGACGCCCCAACGCACCGCCCCCGGATTTCCCCAGCCCCAGTACGGGGCTTCGGTGAGGGCGACCATCACGGAGCCGAGGGAGATCCCGAGGAGGGAGATGCCCAGAAAGTCCAGCGGCTCGACCTTGCGGGTTGGCGACTCCGGCACGATCCAAGCGGCCACGACGACGAGGCCGATCGCCACCGGCACGACCGTGTGATAGGTCAGCTGCCAACCGTAGTTCTGAGCGATCCAACCGCCGCCGACCAAGCCGAGCGCGGCGCCGACGGAGAACATCGCCGAAATGACCCCTTGCGCCCGGCCGACCCTCGAGGCGGGAAAGACTTCTGGGATCATGGCGAAGCCGAGCGGGAACATGGCGAGCCCCACGCCCTGAACGGCCCGGACCGCGATCAATAAGTTGAGCTGACCCGCGAGCGAGAGTCCCACCGACGATCCGATCTCCGGTGTGAATCCGGCGGCCGTCACCGCGGCCGCATACGTCCCCATCGCGATCAAGAGCAACCGCTTCTTGCCGTAGTGGTCGCCCAGCTTCCCGAAGATCGGCGTGGCGACGGTGCCGACCAGCAGGTACGCCGCGAGAATCCAGATCACCGTGGAAACCGGCGCGTTTCCAAAGAAGCTCACGAACTGGCTGAACGCCGGCAAGACCATCGTCTCGACATAAGTGACCATCACCGCCATGACCGCAAGGACGGCGAGAACCGACCCACTCCGAGGCATCGAACGGCCGCTCGGTGACATCCGCCGGCCGAGGCGGTCGCTCAGATAACGCTCGCCTTCGTCGCGGCGTCGGGCCCTCCGGTCGACGCTCCGCTCTCGAGAGCAACGCTTATGTACCTATCGCAAGTGGTTTATACCACTTGTCGCGCAGTCCGGCCGCTCCGTCGCGTGAGGCGCTCGGCCACGTGCTCGCGGTCACCCCCCGTGGTCTAGTCACCGTCCGATCGGTCGACTCTCATTATCCGCGGGAAGGGAGTTCGGTCACGGATCAGCTCGGCGGCTTCCGCGGCCGGGTCGTCCGGGTATTCGGACCGGTCGCTCGCCCCTTCTGGTCCGTGCGACCGGAATCTCCGCTCTCGCCGGGGGAGGCCCTGCGGCTGATCGGTGGTGCGCTGAAGCGAAGTCGCTGAGGGGGAACGGTCACGGTATGGGCCCGGAGAAACCGACCAGCACGGCCGAATCGGGTTCGATCTCGCCGGCACCGGGTCGGTGTACGAACTGCGGCTCGAACCATCTGACCCGCGACTACGAGCGCGGGGAGGTCGTCTGCGAAGAGTGCGGGCTCGTGCTCGAGGAGGCGATCATCGACCAGGGACCCGACTGGCGGGCGTTCGATCACGAGCAGAACGAAAAGCGCGCCCGCACGGGCGCCCCGACCTCGTTGACGATCCACGACAAGGGCCTTTCGACCGAGATCGGCTGGCGCAATCGCGACCCGTTTGGCAAGGCGATTCCGACGCGGAACCGCGCGCAACTGTACCGGCTGAGAAAGTGGCAGCGCCGGATCCGCGTTTCGAACGCCACCGAACGGAATCTGGCGTTTGCCCTCGCCGAGCTCGATCGGCTCGCGTCCGCGATGGCCCTTCCGCGCAACGTGCGCGAGACGGCGGCGATCATCTACCGAAAGGCCGTGACCCGCAACCTGATCCGCGGCCGTTCGATCGAAGGCGTCGTCGCAGCGGCCCTGTACGGGAGCTGTCGCCAATGCAACGTCCCGAGAACCCTCGACGAGATCGCCTCCAAGTCCCGGATCAGCCGCAAGGAGATCGGTCGCACGTACCGGTTCATGACGCGCGAGCTCCAGCTCCACCTGATGCCGACGAAGCCGCAGGATTACATCCAGCGGTTCTGTTCAGAGCTCAAGCTGAAGGGGGAGATCCAAACCCGAGCCAACGAGATCCTGAAGAGCGCGACCGAACAGGAGCTCACGAGCGGACGGGGACCGACCGGCGTGGCCGCCGCGGCGATCTACATCGCGAGCGTGCAGGCCGGCGAACGGCGGACGCAGCGCGAGGTCGCCGAGGTGGCGGGAGTAACCGAAGTGACGATCCGCAACCGCTACAAGGAGCTCACCGAGAAGCTCGACCTCCGGGTGATGCTGTAACGGACGGTCACGCCGTCCCGTGAAGATGACCGAACGTCCGGTCGGCCGTGCCCGCCTCCCAATCGCGATCCTCGTGTCGGGAGAGGGGACGACGATGGACGCGCTCGCCGAGCTCTGCGCGGGCGGCCACCTCCCCGCGCGGATCGTTCGGGTCATCTCCGATCGGCCGCACGTCCCGGCGATCGAACGGGCCCGCCGGCGGGGGCTCGCCACCGCAATCGTTCCGACAAGGGGGGTGGCGCCTGACGCTTGGGTCGCCGACCTGAACCGCGAGATCGAACGGTCGGGGGCCGAACTGATCGTGCTCGCCGGCTATCGGTCGATCCTACCCCCGGCCTTCGTCGACCGATGGGCCGGTCGAGCGATCAACCTCCATCCGTCGCTATTGCCCCGGCACGGGGGCCCCGGGATGTACGGCCTTCGTGTGCACGAGGCGGTCTTGCAGGCCGGCGACCGGGAGACCGGCGCAACCGTTCACCTCGTCACGAACGACGTCGATCGCGGACCGATCCTCGCGCAGTCCCGCGTGCCCGTCGGCGCCGACGCGACGCCCGAGAGCCTGCGGGCTCTTTTGCATCCCGTCGAGGTCGAGCTCCTGGCCGGGGTCGTCCGGCGATTCGCCGACGGCGCGCTCCCGCTCCCGTACCGAGTCTCCCGGCCCCCGTCGCCCTCGGACGCCGGGGTCGGCGGCTAGCGCGGGAACCGGCGGGCCCGCCGAGAAGAGCCAGGGGAACGGGCCGATGCGGCGGCGTCGGCCGGATCGCGTGGCGCGTCGTCTTGACCGGAAATAGACGGCCGGCCCGAGCGCGCGCGATCACGTCGGCCTTCGACAGGCGAGGGCCGGGGCTCCACCGCCCAAGCTGGACCGCGCGGGAGCGGTACCGCACCCAATAGACGGGCACGCGCCTCGCCCCGAGGCGGGCGAGGGCCGCGCGACGGTGGTGCCCGTTCAAGATGACGCCGGTCTCTTCATCGGCCCAGATCGGGTCGTCGACGGCCCCGGATCGGGCGATCGCCGCGGCGAGACGGGCGACCTCCCGTGGATCGACTTCCTCGTGGGGGAGGAGGCGATCGATCTCCACCAATCCGAACCGAGCCGTCATCCGGCGGCTCCGGACGTCGGCGCGAGGCGCTCGAGCGCCCGCCGGACGAACAGCTCCGTCATCTGCTTGCGGTAATCGGGCGGTAAGAACGTGTTATGGACGGGCCGGACCCGGGGGCGAATCGCCGCTCCGACCTCCCGGAAGAGCTCGCTCGACGCCCGGCGGCCGACGAACGGCGCCGTCACGTCGTCCCAGCGCCGAGGGTACGTTTCGAGGCCCCCGGTGGCGACGGCCAGATGCTCGAGCCGGTCACCGGCCCAGCGGCAGGCAACGGCCACGCCGAGTTCGGGAAAGTCGAACGACGGGCGAACCCGCAGCTTGGCGTATGTGCTCGAACGACGTCGCGCCGCCTCGGGCAGCGTCACGGCCGCGAGGAACTCGCCGGGGGCGAGACGGTGGCGACGGATGCCGTCCCCTCCCTCGTCGTACAGGCTCGCGAGCGGGATCCGCCGCCGGCCGTCGGGTCCGACGATCTCGACCTCGGCGTCCAACACAAGGAGCGCGGGCGCCAAGTCCCCCGAGAACGTGGCGTAGCATCGCTCCTTCTGGGGAACGACGTGGCACCGATCCCCGTCGGCCTTCAGGCAAAAGCCGAGACTCGCCCGCCAGAAGTAGCTCTGGTTGAAGAAGAAGCACCGGGTATCTACGAGCAGGTTGCCGCCGACCGTCGCGCTGGCGCGGACGAGCGGGGTAGCCACCTGGTCGACCGCTTCGGCGAGGGCGGGGTACGCCGAGCGGATCGCCCCGTCCCGCTCCAGCTCCGCGAGCCGCACCATGGCGCCGATCCGGTCGAGGCGACGTTCGCGCAGCGGCGCGAGCCGGTCGAGGGCGATCAGGTGGGGCTTCGCGTTGAGGTGCATCTTGTAGTTGGCAAGGAGGTCGGTGCCGCCCGCGAGGTAATCGAACCGGCCGGCGAGTTCGCGCGCGAGCGCTACCGTCTCCTCCACCGTCGCCGGGCGATGGAGCTCGAACGGGTCGAGGTGCATCCTAGTTTCCCTTCCATCGCCGAGCCGCGGCCCGGCGGCCCTGGATTCCCTTCCAAACGACGTCCGGGGTCACCGGCAGCCGATAGAAGCGGACCCCCACCGCGTCGTAGAGAGCGTTCGCCATGGCCGGTAGCGTCGCGACCAGCGGGCCCTCCCCGGCTTCCTTCGCCCCGAACGGCCCGTCCGGGTCATCGTCGCCGACGAGGAGCACGTCGATCTCGGGCATCTGCTCGGGCATCGGGATCTTGTAGTCGAGGAGGGCGGGGTTGAGCAAGCGCGCCCCGCGATAGTTCATCGTCTCTCCCATGAACTGCCCAAGGCCCATGTGGATCGACCCCTCGATCTGGCCTTCGACGGCGAGCCGGTTCAACGGGCGCCCGCAGTCGAACGCCGCATAGATGTGCGTCGGACGGTAGACGCCGGTCTCCACATCCACCTCGACCTCCGCGACGTAGGCGGCGAACGAATACGCCGGGGCCGTTCCCGCTCGGGCGCCCTTAAACGAGCCGCCCATCGGCTTCGAGGTGAAGGAGCCGGAGCTCTGTAGGGCCCCTTCCGCCTCCATCGCCTTGTGCAGCGCCTCGAGGAAGCTCACCGATCGGGCCGGGTCCTCGGGCCAGAAGAACCGCTCGTGACCGACCTCGATCCGTTCCGCCGGCGCCCCAAGGAGTTCGGCCGCGGCCCGGACGAGCCGCGCGCGCATCGCCTCGGCGGCTTGGCGAGCGGCATTGCCCATCATGAACGTCACCCGGCTCGAGTAGCTGCCGAGATCGACCGGACTAACGTCCGAATCGACCGGGTGGACGTGCACCCGGTCGAGGTCGACGCCGAGGACTTCGGCGACGATCGCGGCGAGCAGCGTGTTCGACCCTTGGCCGATGTCGGCCTGCATCGAGTGAACGGTGATCCCGCCGTCCATGTCGGCCTTGAGGTGAACGGTCGACTGAGGCATCTTCGGCGTGAAGTGGATCGGGCTGTTCGATCCCGAGATATAGAAGCCGCAGCCGAGTCCGATCCCTTTCCCGTACGGGAGTTGGCGGAACTTCGACGCCCAGCCGCTGCGCTCGCGGACGGCTTCGAGGCATCGGAGGAAGCTCGTCGAAGAGATGTGGAATTGGTTGATCGTGTCGGAGTTCGGGGGCAGGGCGTTTCGGGCCCGGAGCTCGAACGGGTCGATGCCGAGCTGCTCCGCCGCCTCATCGAACGCGACTTCGACGCTGTAGCGGATGTTCGTGCCGCCGTGCGCGCGCATCGCTCCGGACGGGGGCTTGTTCGTGTAGACCCGGTGGCCGACGTACCGGAAGTTCGGCACCCGGTACGGTCCCATCGCGAGCACTCCGTTGTAGTACGTGGTGACCGTACCGAACGAGCTCCACGCGCCGCCGTCGATCACCGCCTCGATGTCGTACCCCAGGAGCCGCCCCTCGGCATCGAAGGCGATGCGGACGTCGTTCTCCGTCGGATGGCGGCCGTGGTTCGTGTAGAACACCTCTTCCCGGTCGAGGAGCATCTTCACCGGTCGGCCCGATTCGATCGCGAGCGCCGCGCAAACGATCTCGTGCGGCAGCGGATCCGACTTTCCTCCAAAGCCCCCGCCGACTTCCGGTTTGATCACCCGAATCCGGTGCATCGGGATCCCGAGAACCTCGCTCAACGTCCGGTGCAGGTAGTGGGGCACCTGGGTCGCGCTCCAAACGGTCAGGCGCCCGTTGGGCGTCGCTTCGGCCAACGTTACGAGGGGTTCCGTGAACGCGTGCGTCACGCCCGCGAACGATCCATGGACCCGGACCGTCACGGGGGCCTGGGCGAAGGCGGCGTCGACATCCCCAAAATGCTGCCGGACCTCCTTCTGGATGTTCGTCCCGTTCAATCCCCGGCGGTGGATCGGCTCGTCGACGGGGCGAAGCCCGACCCGAGGATCGGTGTACTCGGGGAGCGGCTCGGCGTCGACCCGGATCGTCGCCAAGGCGCGCTCCGCCGTGAGCTCGTCCTGGGCAGCCACCGCCGCGACGATATCGCCGATGTAGCGGACCTTCTCGACCGCGAGCGCGGTCTCGTCGCGCGTGATCGGCAGGACCCCAAACGGCGTCGGGTACCGATCGCCCGTCAGCACCGCGAAGACGCCGGGCATCCCCCGCGCTTCGCGCACGTCGATCGAACGGATCCGGGCGTGCGGCCACGGGCTGCGGAGGAGCTTGCCGACCAGCATGCCGGGCCGCGCGAGATCGTCCGTGTACTCGGCCCGTCCCGTCACCTTGAGCGGCCCTTCGACGTACGGGATCCGGCCGCCGAGCAGTCGCATCGCGGCGGGAGCGGCGGAACGGAGCGGGCCGCTGCTCATCCGGCACCCCCGGCCCGGCTCGCCGCTTCGATCGCTTCGACGATCTTGGTGTAACCGGTGCACCGGCAGAGATTCCCCGAAATCGCCCGGACGATCTGCGCTCGCGTCGGCTGCGGGTTCTCCCGGAGCAACGCCACAGCCGACAGGATGAACCCGGGCGTGCAAAAGCCACACTGGGTCGCCCCGTGCTCGACAAACGCCCGCTGCACCGGGTGCAGCTCGTGGGGGGAAGCGATCCCTTCGATGGTCATGACCTCCCGCCCTTCGACCAGATGGACCAGCGTGAGGCAGCTCAACGTCGGCCGGCCGTCGACGAGGACCGTGCAGCATCCGCACGTGCCCAAGTCGCACCCTCGCTTCGATCCCGTGAGTCGCAGATCGTCGCGCAAAAGGTCCAGCAGAATCCGCTCCGGCGGAGCGGTGACCTCAACCGGATGGCCGTTCAGCCCGAACCGGATCCGACGCGCGCCCGGCATGCGCCGATCGAGAACGTGCACGAGTAGGTAAGCGCTCGGGGTGGGCGAGCGCGACCATTTCGGCCACGACGCTGACCGCGATCTCGGCGGGGGTTTCGGCTCCGATCGCGAGGCCGATCGGAGAGTGGACCCGGCGAAGTTCCGCGTCAGCCACCCCCCGTGCCCGGAGCGAGGCGAAGATCCGGCGACGTTTCGTCTCGCTGGCGATCAGTCCGATGTACCCGCGGCAGCGGGGCAACGTCTGGTAGAGCAGTTCGCGATCCTTCTGGGCGTCGTAGCCGAGCAGGTAGACATGGGTGAACGAGCCGGGGTCGAGCTGTTCCCAGACTTGTTCGGGGGAGGCCACGATCCGGCGATCGGCCTCGGGAAACCGCTCGGCCGTGATCCATTCCGGTCGGTCGTCGGCCACCGAGTAGTCGTACTCCAGTACTGGCAAGAGCCGGGCGATCGCCTGGGAGACGTGGCCGCCCCCCCACAAGAGGACGTTCGGCGTCGCCGGCACGTACTCGATCGCGACGTCGACCGCTCCCCCGCACATCGACGGAAGCCCGTCCTTTCGGCCCGGCTGCAACGTGAAGTGATGGAGCGAGCCTTCGCGAGTCTCGATCGCGCGCCGGCACAGCGCCCGAACCCGCTCCTCCAGCGCCGCTCCGCCCACCGTGCCCACGCTCGAGCCGTCCGGGCGCACGATCATCGAACTGCCGACCTTGCCGGGCACGGAACCGGCCGCTCGGACCACCGTGGCCCGGGCGTACGGCTGGTGAGCGTCCATCAGGCGAACGGCCTCCCGGGCCACCGCTCGCTTCATCCGCGCCGCCGCTCGTTGAGGGTCCGCCGCATCGCCGATTCATAGGCGAACGGCGTGTCGATCGGCTCGGCCACGCCCGGGTCCACGGTCGGCACGCGACGCACTTGCGGGCCGAAGTACGGAAGGAGAGATCGCAGCGGAGCCGAGGGAGAAAGCGCCAGCACGGCCGGGCGGACCGCGGGTCGCCAGAGTACCGGATGGCCCCCGTGCCCTTCCCACTCCGGAATGAACCACACGGCGAGAGGATCCAAGTCTCGGGCCGCGATCAGCCGCTCAATTGTCTCCGAACGGACCAGCGGATGGTCGACGGGCCAGAGCAGGACATCCTGCGCCGGCGGCACCGCTCGAAGCGCGTCCTGGACGGATGCCGTGCGCCCTTCGCTCCAGTGCGACGATTCGACGACTTCGGCGCGCGTGCCGGCCAGGCACTGCCGGACCTCCGAAACGTGCGCTCCGGCGACCGCGATCACCGGATCGAAGCCCAGCTCCTCCGCGACGTCGGCCATTCGGGCGATCGCCGGCCGGCCTCCGAGATCCAGGGCCGCCTTCGGGAACCCTCCGAACCGGGCGGAGCGGCCGCCGCTCAGCAAGATCGCACTGGTCCCCATGGTGCCCCCGGGGCCGTCGTCCTGACGGCCAGAGCGTCCGCACGCCCCCCGGATTTAAATACCCGGTCCTTGTGGGCGGCCGCCGGCATGACTCACGCGTACGACGTTCCCGCGGGATTGCTTGTCTCGAAGGTCGCCGCCGAGCTGAAGCGGCGGCCGGGCATCGCTCCCCCCCCGTGGGCGGCGTTCGTGAAGACCGGAGTTCACCGCCAACGGAGCCCGACGCAGGAAGATTGGTGGTACGTCCGAACCGCGGCCGTTCTGCGAAAGGTGTCGCTCGCCGGACCGATCGGATCCACCCGACTCGCCTACCAGTACGGCGGCCGCCGCGACCGAGGGTCCGCCCCGTACCACTCCCGCGCCGGGTCGCGCTCGATCGCCCGCGAGATCCTTCAGCAGCTCGAGCGATCGGGCCTGGTCCAGCCGTATCGGGGCCAGGGCCGGCGGATCAGCCCCGAAGGCGAACGGCTCCTGACGGCGGCCGCCAAGGAACTGCTCACCGACCTCTCGAAGAGCCGTCCCGAGTTGGCTAAGTACCTCTGAGCCCCAATCGGAAAGGACGCGAGGGATGAGCGATGTCGACAGCCGACGACGAACTCCACGAGCTTCGGCAGCGGCGGTTGCGCGAGCTGCAGCAGATGCAGGCAGCGAGCGCTCCCGGCGTGGCGAACGCGTACGCCCAGCAGCAAGCCGAGCTCGACCGGCGCGAGGCCGAGCGGGCCGAGGCGCTGCGGCGCATCTTGACGCCCGAAGCGCGCGAGCGGCTCGGGCGGATCCGACTCGCGAAGCCCGAAGTGGCGCAATCGATCGAGCAGCAGCTTCTCGCTCTCGCCGCGTCGGGTCGGCTCCAGCGCGTCGTGGACGACGCGATGCTCCGTGCGCTGCTCGAGCGGCTGATGCCCGACCGTCGGGAGATTCGCATCACGCGGCGATGAGGGTGAGGTGGGAGCGTGGCGAATCGTAGAAAGTCCTTGGCCCGAAAGATCCGACTGTTCCGGGTGGTGAACACCAACCGGCGAGTGCCCGCGTGGGTGATCCAGCGGACGAACCGCTCGGTCACGCGTCACCCGAAGCGGCACAATTGGCACCGGGGCCACCTCCACCGGTAGGCTTACGGAGGGTTCGAGTCGATGCCGTCCGAGCGGGCCGCGCGCAAAGGAGAGGAAGTCGAGCGGGAGTACGTCATCCCGTTGCGCCGCAGCCAGTTCGCCCCGTCCCGGCGCCGCCGGGCGGGCCATGCCCTCGACACGATTCGCCGATTTGTGATGCGGCATCTTCACGGCGAGGCGAAGGACGTCTGGATCGACCCGCGGCTCAACGAACTCATCTGGGCGCGGGGCATCCAGCACATCCCGCGCCGGGTGCGCGTCAAGGCGATCCGATTCGAAGACGGCCTCATCGAAGTCGATCTTCTCGAGGCGACGTAGACGGTCGGGGGAGGCCCCCAGTGCCGGTCGGTCGCGCGCTTCTGGGTGGAAGTCCTTACCTCGGGGTGTACGTTCGCGCGTCCGACCGGCTGGCGCTGGCCCCACCGAGCCTGTCGCCGGTACTCGAAGGCGAGCTACGTCGGTTGCTCGGCGTCGACGTCGTCCGGACGACCGTGCTCGATAGCGAGGTCGTGGGAGCGCTGGTCGCCCTCAACTCCGAAGGCGCGATCGTGGGTGACTCCGTCGGACCCCGGGAAGAAGCGGTGATCCGCGCGCGGGTCCCCCTCACGGTCGTCCGCGTCGTGCAGAACGCCCTCGGCAACAACGTCCTTGCGAACGATCACGGAGCGCTCGTCCATCCCGAGCTGCCGGAGCGCGCCCTCGATGCGATCCGTTCGGCCCTCAAGGTCCCGGTGCGTCGAGGGACCTTGGCCGGTCTCGGAACGGTGGGAATGGCCGGCGTTGCCACGAACCAGGGGGTCGTGGTCCATCCCAAGGCGACGGACCGAGAAGCCGAGGTCGCGGAACGGGTCCTCGGGGTCCCGGTCCACCGATCGACGGCGAACTTTGGCGTGCCGATCGTCGGCGCCTGCTTGGTCGCGAACAGCCGCGCGTTCCTGGTCGGTGAACCGACCACGCCGGTCGAGTTCGTCCACCTTCAAGAAGGACTGAAGATCTTGGCGTGAACGGGCCCGCGGGAACGGCGGGGCCCGTAAACTCCGACGCGCCGGAGCTTCCCCGCGTCAGGCCACGATCCGGTGCTGGCGCTTGACGTAGCGCGTGGCGTAGCCGGCGATCCGATTCGCGAGCTTCTTGTGGACGACTTTCAACTGGCCGTCGACCGCAACGCCGAGGTCGGTCAGTTCGAGAACCTTCTGCTTGTTGTGCGCGTACTCGGTGGTGAAGTCGTTCGGGTAGTGCCGAACGAGATCGATCGCAACCCGCTTGATGTACGTCTGCCGGATGTTGCCCATCTGCCGCGCTGCGACCGTGCGTGCCTTATAACTATTGCCGCGGCGGCGCGGGCCGTCCTCCCCGGCCCGGCAGGGACCTCGATGACCATGCGGGGCCGGTCCCTCGAAATCGAGGAGGGTCTTTCTCGCGCCGACACGGGCCCGAGCGGTGGGGACGGCGACGGGCTAACGGGATATGCGCTCGCGCGATGGACCAGGCATGGAGGGGGTCACGGACCACCGTCACTGCAGGGTCTGCGGCACTCCGTGCGCTCCCGGATCCGACACGTGCAGCACGGCGTGCGCGGAACGGCGCGCGGCGATGATCAGTTCCCGAAAGAGCTTCACCTACCTCTTCTACGCGCTCGTCGCGTTCCTGTTGATCGTGTTTCTGCTGAGCTACCTACGGCCGTAGCTGTGCCCGCCGACCGTCGCCGACGCGTGGTGGTCGTAGGCGGGACGTTCGACCGACTGCACGCGGGGCATGAGCGGCTCTTGCGAGCGGCTGCCCGGCGGGGCGGAGAAGTCCGGATCGGTCTAACGACGGAATCGTTCCTCCGGGCCCACCCGAAGCCCGGAGCCGAACACCTTCAACCGTGGTCGACGCGCCGGGCGCGGCTCCTCGACTGGTGGAAGAAGAACGCACCTTCGATTCCGCTCCGCATCCGCCCGCTCGACAGCGTGACCGGCGGCACGCTGCGCCGTGAGGTCACCGACCTTGTTGCCTCGGCCGAACGACGCGACGGCGTGGCTGAAGTCCAACGCGCCCGCCGACGCCGAGGCTTGCCCCCGGTGCACGTGACCTGGGTGCCGATCGTCTATGCGAGGGACGGGCGACCGATCAGCTCCCGCCGAATCCGGGCGGGGGAAATCGACCCGGACGGGCGGCGCCGCGCGCCGATCCGGGTGCTCCTCCTCGACCGATCGGCCGAGGTGCGTCGGGCGGCCCGGGCGCTGGCCCGGGAGTACTTCCGACCCGCGATCGTGCGGTTCGTTCGGCGGCCCGTCCGTCGGGCCGGGGCGGTTCCGCGTTCGACGTCAGGCCCGACAATATCCCTCCAACGGGTGACCCGTCCGACCGGCCCACAGATCATCTGGCGGTTTCGCATCGACTCCGGCGACTTTCCCGCGCGATCCTGGACGATGAAGGGATCCCGTCAATCGCGGCCGGCGCCTCGGACGGCGGCTCGACGTAGCCGCCACAGTTTTGGCCGGGCCGACCTGCGCGAGCTTAAGTGAGCCTGCTCCCATCGAGGTCGGATGGAGACGTACCTGCGGGTGGTCGTCAGCAGTGAAGGAGCTTCTCCTTCCGAGCTGTACGAGCGGCTCCGGTCGATCGGGTTCGAAGCGACCCAAGGCAACTACGACTTCGTCTACGAGTGGAAGAGCGCCCCCTCTCGGGACGAGCTGATCGAGCTCACCGACGAGGTGAGCCGCCGCCTCGCCGGCTGCCGGGTCTGGTTCGAGATCGAAACCGTCTGACGGATTCCGGCGCCGGCTGAGCCGCGAGCGAACGGTCAATTATTTACGGTCCGGGCGGTGAATCGGATTCGGTGCAGCGCTATCCGGTACGACGGACGCATCGAGCCCGTCTGACGCCCGCCGAGATTCGCCGCGCAGCCACGGCCCACTTCGGCAATGCCTCCGACGAGAGCGGGGAGGCGACGGTCGTGGCGTTCGGCGCCATCGAACGGCTGGTGGCTCGACCGGTCGGCGCCGAGCTCGAAGTGGACATGCGGATGAACCCGAAGGTCCCGGACGAGGTGGCGGCGGAGACGATCCGCCGGTACAATGCGTTCCTAGAAGCCGTGACGGGCTACACGGCGAAAGAACGGGCGAGCCGACTGCGAAAGAGCGCGGGCGAGGCGTGATGGCATGGCGGGCAGCCGAGTCCCGCCGCCCGGAGGGGCGTCGACCGGGGAACTCGACCGGCTGCGCGGGATCGTCGCCACGTACTTCCCGGTCTACGAGACTCGGGTGGGGCCCCAATCGGTCCTCTTCAGCGTCCAAACCGATCCCCGGACTCTCCGCGAGCGGTTCGAAGCGCTGAGGCGCGAGCTCATTCCCCAACAGTACGTCCCGTTCCTTCGGTACCGCCAGGGCGAGCACTTCATCGAGATCGGGCGCCGGCCGACCCCCCGTCCGTTCGGTCGCTGGGTGAATTACCTTCTGCTCGCCGCGACGGCCGTCACGACGGTCTTCGCGGGGTCGCTGATCTACCTCGCGTACGTGGAGGGAACGGGACTGACCTGGACCGACGTGGGAGGCGGCGCCGCCTACTTCGCCGTTCCGGTCCTCGCGATTCTCGGCTTCCACGAACTCGCCCACTACGTCGTGGCTCGGCGACGAGGGCTCGACGCTTCCCTCCCGTTCTTCATTCCGATCCCTCCGCCGGCGGACTTCGGCACGCTCGGCGCGTTCATCAACATCCGCGAACCGTTCCCCGATCGTCAGGCGCTGTTCGACATCGGCGTCGCGGGGCCGCTCGCGGGCCTCGTGACGAGCGTCCCGATCCTGCTCGGCGGATTCTACCTCTCGGCGCATGCCCCGGCGCCGAATCTCGCCTACTGCGCGCCAACGATCCTCGCGACGAGCTACGGGAACCTGATCATCGGCTTTCCGCTGATCCTCGAAGGGCTGGCGTACTTCTTCCCGTCGTCGTTGTTGTCGCTGCACCCGCTCCTTCTCGCCGGATGGGTCGGCGTCTTCGTCACGGCGATCAACTTGCTTCCGGCCGGCCAGCTCGACGGGGGGCACGTCTTCCGCGCCTTGCTCGGCGACCGATCCCGCTACTTGAGCTACGCGGTGATCGGCCTGTTGCTGATTCTCACGGTCTTCTACATCGGATGGTTCATCTTCGCCGTCCTCGTCCTCCTCTTCGGCGTCCGCCACCCGCCGCCTCTCAACGATGTCTCCCCTCTCGACCGGAAGCGCTACGCCCTCGGGATCGTGGCGGCCGCGATCCTTGTGGGCGGCATCGCCATCGTCCCCCTGTCGCTCCCGCCCGGGAACCTTGCGATCACCAACACCGGCGTGTCGCCCATTTCACCCCCGCCCGGTCTGCACGTCGCTGTCAATCTCACCGTGGCGGTGACCAACCAGGATCCAATCGTTCACGCGTTTTCCTTCACCGCGGCGATTGTCGGCGCGACGGTCAACAATACGACGCTGTCGGGGCCGGCGCTCGCGAACTACAGCCGGTCATCGGTCTGGATCTTCTACCTGCCGAACGGGAACGTGACCCGACTCGACGGCTCGAGCGTGACGACCGATCCGGCGAATGCGTCGTCGATCGCCGCCGGCGCCACCGCCTCGGTCACGGTGACGCTGCTGAACCCGGTGTCGGCGAATGCCCTCGTCGTCGTCCTCGGAGCTTCCGAGTACTGCGCGACCTCCGGGACCGGCTCGGCCTCGACCCAGTTCGACCTCACGAGCCTGGGATAGCCGGGGGAGACCCCGGGTCGAGCGCCCGGTACACCCGGAACTCCCGGGTAAGGCTGCGATGCGCCCGAACCTTGACCCCGAGCTCCAGCCGCCAGGAAGGACCGAGTGGCGGTGCAGAATCCGGGACGATGAGCACGACCCGAGCGTCCGGACGCAAGCGAGGCCGCCACGCATTTAGGACGCGAGCGATGAGGGCGGTCGGCGGCTCGCCGAGCGTCGTGGAGGCGCGGCCGTACGGAGGATCCGTCACGATCGCGTCGAAGTCGCCGGGAACGGCGTCCGGATCGGCCGAGGCCGCGTCGGCGACGACGAGCCGCTCCGCGCTCACCCCGAGATAGGCGAGGTTCCGTAGCGCGCCCCGGATCATGGTTGGGCTCTGGTCGATGCCGACCACGGTGGCGCCCAACAGCGCCGACTCTGCGACGAGCGCACCGGTCCCGACGAACGGGTCCAAGACCCGCCGGCCGCGTCCGACGCGGGCGAGGTTGGCGGCCACCCGGGCGAGCCGGGGCGGGAGCGCCACCGGGCGCTGGAACGGCAAGCGGCTCATCCGCCGACGTTCGTACGATGATCGGTCGATCGCCGCGACCTCCCGGTAGATCGCCGGTGGGCCCGAGATGGAGCCGACCCACAGCCGCTCGACCGGGTCGTCCAGGTCGACCCGGCCCCCGAGCTCCCGGTATGCCTTCGCCGCCCGGGCGACGAGCGCATCGAACGCGCCGGACGACGGATGGCCCAACGGTCGAAACGACGCCCGGCTCGGCGTGCCGAACCCACCGGGATCGATCCCGCCGTCCGCCGAGAATCGACCGATCGGGACCACGATACGGCGAGCGAGCGCAAGCCGAACGGCCAGTCGCTCGGCGGCAGCCGGCGTCGCGAGGTCGACCTCGGCGAAGCGGCTCTCCGGCGAAGGGAGCCCGAGCCAGCGGCCCCCTTCCGCCGCCACCGCGGCCGCCGCCTCGCTCTGGGCGAGCTCGGGAGCCTCTCGGGAGAGCTCCACGAAGAACTTCATCGGCGCTCCCCGAGCCAGGCGTCGAGATCCCGCAGGAGCCGGGCGCGATGACTCCCCTCCCAGTAGAATCGTCCGCAGCGCGGGCATCGGAAGATCAAGGCAGGGTTCCCGCATCGCGATCGAGGGACGTGCGGGGGAAGCGGCGGGTCGATCGACGGGTCGTACTGCCGTAGACGGCCGTTGCACGCCGTGCACCGGTCGAACGTCGCCGATCGAAGGAGGGGGGGCCACTGCGCGGCCGTTTCCTTCAGCTGCTCGCGAATGTCGGCCGAGCGGATCCAGAGCGATCCTTCCACGCGACGGGCGAGTTCGGCGTCCCGGGTCAGGAGCACCCGGCGGTCGCGACGGGCCCACGCCGCCACCTCGTCGTCGGAGCGGCCACGGACGTACTCGACATCATAGCCAAGGAACCGGAGATACCGGGCGAGCCGCCCGACCATCTCGTCGGCCAGAAAGCGCCCCGGCACGCCCGGTTCGGCCGAGGGGGTTCGAGGATCGTCTGGCATCCGACGAATCTCTTCGGCGGCCCGATCAACGGATGAGCGGGCCGAGGTAGAGCAGCCCGAACAGGAGCAGCGCGAGCACGGTGAGCGTCACCAGGGCGACCGACCGCTCCCGGTGGCGCTCGAAGAAGTACGAGCCGATCGCGACTCGGGCAACCGGGGTAGCGATCAGCACGAACACCCCGACCGTGAGGTAGGCGATAATCGAGCCGCTCGCAAGCCCGGCCGCGAGCGAGCCGAGCGAGAGATAGGAGAGCATCGGGTTCTGCTGGACGAGCGAACCGGAATCGGCGGCCGGGTGGTCGACCACGAACAGGATCGAGAACACGATCAGCAGCACCAGCGAGACCATCAACCCCACGCGCAGCAACAAGGCCATGAGACGGTTCGCTTCGTCCGGGAGCGGACCCGGATGCCGGTCCCGGATCGGACGCGCCGTCATGCGAGTCCGAACCCCCGGAGCAGCACCTCGATTCCCAGCACAAAGACGACCCCCACGAAGAACCATCGAACCGAACGATTGTGCAGACGGGGAAGGATGCGGCTCCCGACGTAGGAACCGACCGTGGTGCCGAGGGCGGCAGGGGCCGCGAAGATCGGGTTGACGTAGCCCGCCATGACGAGGAGGCTCGCGCCGGCCGCGGCGGTCACCCCGATCATGAAGTTGCTGGTCGCGGTGGCGACCTTCATGGGCAGCCGCAACGCTCCCTCTAACGCAAACACCTTGAAGACACCGGCCCCGATGCCGAAGAGCGCCGAGACGACACCCGCGCTGAACATCACGCCGAACGCGCTCGTGGTGTCTTCGGCCCGGTACCGGACCTCGCGCTGGAGGCGCACATCGTAGTAAGCCCCCTCGAGACCCAGCCGACGCGACAGCCGGTCCGGATGAGCCTCCCCGGAGGTGTCGAGGTCGTTCCGCAGCGCCGTGCCGACCGCGCTGATCAGGAGCACGATGCCGAGAGCGATGACTAAAGCGTCCTCCCACCCGATCCGGGCCACGTAGATCGCCGCGACGGCTCCGACGAACGCGCCGGGCACCGTGGCGATCTCGAGGAGCATCCCGATCCGGATGTCGGTCAAGTGATCGTGGACGTAGGCAGCGCCGCTGGTCGTGGAGGTCGCCAAGATCGTGATCATGCTGACGCCGACCGCATCGACGAACGGGAAGCCGAGGAGGATCAACACGGGGACGACGACGACCCCGCCCCCGAGACCGGCGAGCGATCCGACGAGCCCGGCGAGGATCGTGACGACAAACAGTACCGCCAAGAAGACGCCGATCTCCATGCGGGGGGGCTACCGACGGGAGAAAAAAAGGTCCTCGATTCCCGAGGAACCGGAACGGGACCAAACGATATCTTCGGTCGCCGGTCTCCTTCTCGAGAACGGGTCGAACGATGGCGATTCGCGGCAACCGGGTGGCGTTTGGAGCGCCGGGGCTGCCGCCGAAGTGGTCGCACAGCAACAAGGACGGGATCGGGACCGCGTACTCCGCGGATTCCCGCCTGTGGTTCACGCTGTGGCGGGGAGCGGTGACCGAAGTGTACGCGCCGTTGATCGACAGTCCGCAGTTGCGCGACCTCGGCTACCTATTGACCGACGGGGAGACGTTCTTCCACGAGGTCCGCCGCCACCTCACCTCGACCACCGAACGGCCGTACTCCGACGCGCTGGCCTACGACGTCGTCTCGACGCCGCCCGGAGGCCGCTACACCGTCCACCAGCGGATCCTATCGGACCCGCACCTGCCGGTGCTCCTCGACCGGACCCGGATCGACGTGCACGATCCGGCCTTGGCCGGCAAGCTCCGGCTCTACGTGCTCGCCGCGCCCCACTTGGAGTTGGGCGGCCGGGAGAATACCGCCGAGGTCCATCAGGTCCTCGGCCGCGCGGTCCTCACCGCCCGCAAGGGGGCCACCGGTATGGCGGTCGAGTCGACGCTGGGCTTCACGAAGGCGTCGGTCGGGTACGTTGGATCGAGCGACGGGTGGACGGACCTCGCGAGCAACTACGTCCTCGACTGGGAGTTCGACCAGGCCCCGAACGGCAACGTGGCCTTAGTCGGCGAGATCCCATTCGAGAGCGGACGGCCGTTCACCCTTGCCCTCGCGGTCGCCCACAGCGTACCGGCGGCGATTACCTCGCTCGCCCAGTCGTTCGCGACCCCGTTCGCCGAACAGGAGGAACGGTTCCGCGCGCAGTGGACGCGGGCCGCCCACCGGACGTTGCCGCTGGAGCGGTCGACGCGGGACGGGGGACGCCTCTACCATGCGAGCCGCCAGGTGCTTCTCGCGCACGAAGACAAGGTGTATCCCGGCGCGTTCATCGCGTCGCTGTCGATCCCGTGGGGGGCGTGGAAGGGAGACGAAGACCGGGGCGGCTACCACCTCGTCTGGACCCGCGATATGGTCCACACCGCCTCCGCGCTCCACGCCATCGGGCGAACCGAGGATGCGCTGCGGGCGCTCATCTACCTCGCGACCCGGCAGGAGCCCGACGGGGGTTTTCCCCAGAACTTCTGGCTGAACGGGGAGGCGTACTGGCGGGGCCGGCAGCTGGACGAGGTGGCGTTCCCGGTCCTGTTGTCGCGCCACCTCCACGAGGAGGTCGACGCCCGACTCGCCTCGTCCCACGCCCTGCAGATCGCCGCCGGGCGGTTTCTGATGGTCAACGGACCGGCGACGCAGCAAGAACGGTGGGAGGAGGTGAGCGGCTACTCCCCGTCGACGCTCGCCGCCGTGATGGCGGCGCTGACCACGATCGCGGAGACGCTCCGCCACCATCGGCAATCGGCGAGCGCGGAGATCGCCCAGAAGTACGTCGATTTTCTCTCGACGCACCTCGAGCGGTGGACCGTCACGCGGCGGGGAACGCTCGTCCCGGGCGAGCCGGTCCACTACGTCCGGATCCGCC
>JAKAWP010000069.1 GCA_021816955.1 Thermoplasmata archaeon | reverse complement strand
GTCGCGTCGTAGACGAGCACGTAGGGATCGCTCGCGCTCGTCAGGAGGATGGTTTGGCTCGCGGGGATGCTCCCGGAGGTCGAGCTGAAGGAGAGGATCGATCCCGACTGGCAGGCCGTCACCGGGTTGATCACCGTCGGCACCGAGACGGAGCTCGGCGCCATGCAGTAGTCGTAGGTGTAGCCTCCCGGTGAGATGTAGGCGTAACCGCTCCCGCTGAGCGTGATCGTCGTTCCGACCGGGCCGTGGTCCGGCGTCAGGGTGAGGGTGGGGCTCGTCACGGTGAACGAGGAGGTCTGGGAGTCGCCCGCGTTGTTCCCGGAGGCGGTGATCGTATACGGAGTAGAAGAGGCGGCCGCCGCGGACGGCACGACGAACGAGCACGAGAAATCCCCGCTTCCCAAGGGGCTCACCGAGCAGGTCCCGGGGCTGCTGATCACCGGCGCTCCGGTCACGGTCACCTGCGTGTCGGAACCCGCGAAGCCGGTCCCGGAGACCGTGAACTTGGTCCCCACCGGACCCTGGCTGGGCGTGATCGTCACTACGGGGATCGTTCCCGTGAAGGTCGTCGTCGCGGCGTCGCTGGCCGTAAGGCCGGTCGCGGTCACCGTGTTCGAAGTACCGGGGCTGACGGCGAACCTGAACCCGTTGGAGCTCGTCGGCGAGAACGTGCACGACCCGCCCCCTCCGCTCGCCGTGATGGTGCACAGAGCGTTCGATCCCAACGTCACCGCGATGCTCGCGTCGGTCGACGCGAAGCCGCTCGCGGTCGCCGTGACGGTGATCCCAGACGGACCCGAGGACGGGCTCAGCGTAAGGGTGGCGAAGGTCCCCGTGTAAACAGCGGTGGTGGAGTCGCCCGCGGCGGATCCCGTGGCGGTCACCGTGTTCGGCGTTCCGCTGCTACTGAAAATGAAACCCGCGGACGCGCTCGAGAACGTGCAGGTGCCCCCTCCGCTGCCGCCGGTTGTGATTGTGCAGAGGGTGGGATGCCCCGAGCTAGACACAGTAATCGTCGTATCCGTCGACGCGAACCCGCTGGCGGTCACGGTGACCGTCACGCCCGACGGCCCCGAGGACGGGCTCAGCGTCAAGGAGAGGACGGTCCCCGTGAACGTCGCCGTCGTGGAGTCACCCGCGGTCGAGCCCGCCGCGGTGATCGTGTTCGCGGTGCCTGTGCTGCTGAACCCGATCCCATTCGTAGTGCTGGCCGTGAACGTGCAAGAACCCGACCCGACTCCGGTTCCCGAGAAGGACGCCGTGATCGTGCATAGGGTCACGAGGGACGGGTTCTCGACGATGATCGTTGTGTCCGTGGAAGCGAAGCCGTTCGCTGTTGCCGTGACGGTAATGCCGGTTGGGCCGGAGCGGGGGCTGAGCGTCAGCGAGAGCACGGTTCCGGTGAAGGTCGCCGTCGTCGAATCGCTCGCCGACGAGCCCACGGCCGTGACCGTGTTCGACGCACCGCTCGACGTGAACGTGAAGCCGTTCGCGCCGCTCACCGTGAACGAGCAGGAGCCTCCGCCGCCGCTCGCCGTGATGGTGCACAGCGTCGTCAGCGCCGGGTTCTTCACAGCGATCGTGGCGTCCGTCGATGCGAAGCCGCTGGCCGTCGCCGTGACGCTCGTACCATCGGGACCGGCTTCGGGGCTCAGGGTCAGGGAGAGTGTCGTCCCCGTGAACGTCGCCGTCGCCGTGTCGCCTGCCGTGTTCCCCGTCGCCGTCACCGTGTTCGCGGCGTTGCTGAAGGAGAAGCCGTTCGAGCTCGTCGGGACGAACGTGCAACTGCCGCCGCCGTTCGTCAGTGAGCTGACCGTGCACAACGGGGCCGAGCTGGGACTCGTCACCGCGACGCTTGTGTCCGTCGACGCGAACCCGGCGACCGTCGCCGTCACCGTGACCCCACTCGGACCGGACGACGGAGTCAGTGACAACGTCGGCGCCGGCTCGATGGCGTCGGCGACGATCCCCCAAGCCAACGAGGTACTACCGAGGCCCGCAGTGACCGAGTAGGCCCCCGCCGCCGTCGCCGGCCCCGATTCCGCGAAGGATGGTCCCACCGTCGCTGTACTTGCTTCGATGGTGGTTGGCGTGGTAGAACCGGCCGTGAATGTGGCCGTGCTGGCCGCGCCGACCAGACCGAGCAGGAGGTCGTCGCTCCGCGTGGTCGTGATGGAGACCGACGCGGTAGTACTGGTGCCCGAATTAGTCGCCGGAATCCCGGTGCCCGGGTCGAACGGAGCTTGGATGTTCGCCCCCGAGACGCTGAAGCCGATCATCGAGCCGCCGGTGATGGACGTGCCCGAGTAGGTCGCGGTGATCGTGGTGGAGCTGACGGCGCTCGTGTAGGAGAACCAGTACTCGAACGATTCCGCCACGGCGGTGGATGGCCACGGCAGAGACTGACGCTCCGCATAGGAATGGGACGCGCTGTCCGCCACGGAACTGACCGTGATCGACGTTCCGACCAGCGTGAGGAAGACGACGACCACGCTGTCCGCGGGAATCGAACTCAGTGTCACGGCGCAACTCGTGGAGGCCGAGCTGCAGGTGGTTACAGCCGCCACCGAAGAGGTCAGAACCGGTGAGGCCGAAGAATGCGAGACGGATGCTGAAGCGGAGGTCCCGGGCTCCGCGGAGGCGGCGGCCCGAGCCGAGGTCGCGGGTGCCGGATTCGAGGAGGTCGGGCTCACGGCGGGCGACGCCGACGCCGGAGGACTCGACGCGGAAGGGGAGAGGTTGACGCTCAGCGGAGAAGTCGTGGTGCCGGACGCCGAACCCAAGTTGACCGTGACGGTTCCGAGCGATCCCGACGAGGAGACGAGATTGAGCAAGGAGTTAGACGCAGAAGAGGTTGAGATCGCGGCCGACGAGGCCGGAGAACTTGTTCCTGTCGACTCGAGCACCCCGGTGCTCACGAGGGTCAGCAGGCTCGTCTCGCCCGCGGCTCCCACCGCCCCGGGAATCGCTATCGGGATGCTCGTAGCGCCGACCACAGGACCGGGGGTCGCCAACGCGGGGTTGGTGAGCGGGGCGGTGAGCACGGCCGAGGCCAAGGAAAGCCCGATGACCGCGACCAGGGTCAGGACGATGGTCCACCACATCCGGGCGCGGGAGCGTCTCATGGGGTTGGGCGGGACGGGCACGGGGCCTTAAAACGTCCAGCTAGTCGCCTCTGTGCGGGGGCGTCGTCTCCTGCCGGAGCAGCTCCTGGATGGATCCGCGAACGGGGCGCGCAGGTCCCAACGTCCCGGGCGACGCTCTTCGCTACGCCCGAAGCGGCCATCGGCAGCGTCTGAACTCGAACGCCTAATCTCTTCCGACCCCGGCCTTACGTGCGCTCCGGGGACCAGACGCGGGGCCGCGCTTTCCTGCCTGAGTTCTGCCCGGTTCTGTCAGGTTAGTTCTGCCCGCCTCGCGGGCGCGAGGAGCCCGCTGATCCGCGCCCAAACGTTGGGCCGTGGGCACGGGAGAATTTTGTCCGTTGGCCCGGACGGTTTGTGCGTGCGCCCGTCCGCCGCCCGTTCTGCCACGATAAGATGTTCAACCGTGCTCCGCGGGTTCGTTTCTGACGTGGGGCGGAGAGCCCCCGCGGCCCTCGAATCCTTCGCGCGCGCGCGCGAGGCCGAACGAACGGAAACTGTCCCGGTAGCGCTATGAGCTGCCCAACGCCTATCTCAACGAGAGAGCAAGCATTGGCCCTGCGTAGACTTGCCGGCACCCCCCTACCCGTAGGCTCCAAGGGGCGGGTTTCGCTGGCCTTAAGTCTTAAATAACCGAGTGCGCAGGTGAGTCTGCGTGCCGGACGCAGGCCGCGAGCGAGCGAGCGCACCGGGGCGCGGGTATTGCCGCGTCCACGGTGAGGTCGACGGACCGCGCGACTCCAGGGGGAGGGCTCGTTGTTCCGTCCCGACGTGCCGTAGGATCCTTGCGCTCCGTGTGCCAACCGATGCCCCTCTCCGTAACGCCATCCCACCCCCGTCGGATGCCAGCGACTCGAGTGACCCCGAACTGCGGCAACTCACTCAGCAGCTTCGAATGGTGGAGCTACGGCGGAAGATTCGGGAGGCGGAGGCGCCCTTACGCTGGGAGGAGACGGGTCCGGAGTGGAACCGCCGTCTCGGCGCAGCCGAGGTCCAGCTACAGAAGCTGGTCGATCCACGACAGGATCATCCGTTCGCCGGGCTCGACCTCCTCCTCCAGCGGGTGAAGCTGCTCGAGGAGTCCGCAGGGCGGCTCAGGGCGGATCTTGAAGGGGACCCGCTAGTGGGAGTCCGCCGAAAATTCGTGTGCCCGAAGTGCGGGGCAACCCGCCATGTCGCGGCGAGGGTCGTATGCTCGATGTGCCCGACGGGGTACCCGGGCTCCGCGCTCTGGGGGTACTTCCCCGAGTCGAAGGCTTGATCGGAGGGAGGCTTGCGGACGTTCTACGCGGCGCCTTCGGGGGATAGCGGTCCGTGCGACCGCGCCCGGCGGCGGGGGGAACCTCACGATCGTCCGACCGAGGGACTCGGCCCGCCGCACTGGATGGGCTCAGCGGCCGACGAGGGGGGCTGAGCGCAGATGCCTGTCGCTGAGCCGGTCCGTGCGCTAGGTCGGGGCTCCTGCGCCCTCCACGGCGAGGTGGAGGGCCCGCGCGATACGCAAGGTCGAGCCCGGTGCCCGGCACCGACGTGCCGACGGATCCTCGCGGTGCGAGGTTCCGGTGGCGCGCCGCCGACCAAGGATCTTGCCACGCTGCCGGGCCGGCAAGCGCCGGAGGACCCGGACATCCAGGAGCTGCGGAAGCGCCTTGCGGTGGCGGAGCTCCGACGGAAAACCTACGAGG
>JAKAWP010000016.1 GCA_021816955.1 Thermoplasmata archaeon | reverse complement strand
GTATTGCGGTCGCGGCCGTCGGTCGGCCGCTCGCCGTTCTGGCTCCACGCGGGCGACGGCGCGATCCTGAGCGCCCGCCCGGAGGAGGTCCTCCGCCGGATGGCGCGCCTTCGAGAGCGCGAGGCGCTCGACGCGGTGCTGCTCGTGCGGCGCGTGGCGGATCCGCGGCGCTACGGCGTGATCGAAGGCCGACGGGCCGCGCCGGTCGACGGCGTGCCGCGGATCGACGTTGAGCGGATGGAGGAGAAGCCCGCGCGGCCCCGCTCCCCGTGGGCCGCGACGGCGGTCTACGCCTTCGCCCCGACGATCTTCGACGCCCTCGACCGGGTCCGCCGCACCGCCCGCCCGGCGGAGCTCGAGGTCACGGACGGGATCCGGTCGCTGCTCGCGGCCGGCGGCCGGGTCGCGGCGCTCGCGCTCCCCGCTCGCCTCGGCGCGTGGGGATCGGTCGGATCCCCGGACAGCTTTTATCGGACGCTGCGGGCGAGCCGACGCCTCGTCGACGCGTAGCGTCCGCCGGCGGCCGACGGATCGACCGGCCGACCGCTCCGCGGGCCCGACGCTCCGGGCCGGCGGTAGCATCCATACGATTAAAGCGCGGCCGGCCATGCCGGCGGAGACGACCGGCCGCCCCGAGCGGCGGGCGGTTCCGGAGGCCCCCCACCGAATGAAGCGACAGATGGTCGAGATGCTCGCCGAGCTGATCAAGATCCCGAGCGACCCGTTCTCGGACAAGCGGGAGATCCTCGATTACGTGCAGTCGTACACCGACCAGGCGCATCTCCGCAACACGCTCTACGGCGACTCGCAGAGCCCGGCGCTCCTCGCCGAGTACGGGCAGAGCGGGGTCGTCCTCTCCGGCCACCTCGATACGCCGCCGATCGGCGACTACTGGAGCTTCTCGCAGAGCCAGCTCACGCAAGGCCGCATGTACGGCCGCGGCGCGGCCGACATGAAAGGAACGGTCGTCGCGATGCTCCAGGCGGCGCAAGACCTCGTGGCGCGCAAGATCCCCGTCGTCCTCGCCTTCACGACCGACGAGGAGACGACGATGCAGGGCGCGGTCGCGCTGTCGAAGACGCTGCCGCTTCGGCGCGCGCGGGCCGTCGTCGTCGGCGAGCCGACCGGGCTCAAAGTCGCCTACGCGGAGAAGGGCGTCCTCGACCTCGCGATCGAGACCCGGGGGAAAGCCGCCCACGGGGCGATGCCCCACCTCGGGGAGAACGCGATCGCGAAGATGATGCGGATCCTCCGGGGGCTCGACTCGTTCAAGGGGCGGATCGCCCACCCCGAGCTCGGCTCGGTCACGATGAACATCGGGACGTTCAACGGAGGGACCCGGCTCAACGTCGTGCCGAACCGGGCGACGGCCGAGGTCGACATCCGGTTCCCGCCGCCGTACTCGCCGGACCAGCTGTACCACGAGATCGAAGAACACCTCCGACGGATCAAGACCCCGTTCACCCTGCGCCGGATCCTGAGCATGCCGTCCGTCCAGATCGACCCGGAAGCGCCGCACGTGAAGCTCCTGCGCGACCTGTCGGGGAGCGAGCCGACCGTCCTCGTGCACGCGTCGGAGGCCGTGCACTACGCGCAGGTGAACCCGCGCGTCGTCATCTACGGCGCGGGCGACGAGGAGCTGTCGCACCAGGCGAACGAGTACGTCAAGGTCGAAGCCGTGGCGCGCGCGACGGAGACGTACAAGAAGTACGCCCAGCGGCTCGCCTCCGGTCGCGCGCCGGGCTAGTCGCCCCGTGAAGATCGCCGAACTGTCGACGCGGTTCCCCCCGGCCCCGGGCGGCGTCGAGCGGCACGTCGGCGCGCTCGCCCGGGAGCTCGGCGCGCGGGGCCATCGCGTGCGCGTCCTGACGAGCGACCTCGAGACGGAGTTTCCGTGGCGCCGCTTCCCGCCGACCGTGCCGCGGGTCGAGGCGACCGCCTTCGGCGGGATCGAGCGCCTTTCGGTCTGGTCGCTTCCCGGCGAGCTCCACTATCCGTTCTTCCGCGGCCTCGGGGCCGCGCTCGCCCGCGAGCGGCCCGACGTCGTCCACGTCCACACGTTCGGCACGCACCAGGTGACGGTCGCCCGCCGTCACCATCGGCGATACGGGACCCCGTACGTCCTGACGGCGCACTTCCATCCGATCACGTCAATCTACGGCGGGTGGACCCGCCACCGCCTGCGGGGCTTCTACGATCGGTTCCTCGCCCGCGGCGCCGTCCGCCACGCCGCCCGGATCGTCGTGCAGACCCGGGAGGAAGAGCGGCTCCTCCGGTCGGTGGTCCCGGAGCTCCCGCCGGTCGTGCGGATCCCGCCCGGCCCCACGGAGGCGGAGCCGCTACCCGCCGGCGCCCCGTCGTTCGCGACCCGCTTCGGGGTTTCGGGCCCGTTCGTCCTGTTCGTCGGCCGGCTCGCGCCGAACAAGGGCCTCTCGGTCCTCGCGGACGCGTTCGCCGCCCTGCGCGCGGCGGCGCCGGACGCCGAGCTCGTCGTGATCGGCGGGGACGGCGGGGCCGGCTCCGCGTTCGAGCGCCGGCTCACCGAGCGCGGCGTGCGGTCGGCCGCGCACCTTCTCGGCCATATCCCCGACGACCGGTACGTCGCCGCCGCCGAACGCGAGGCGCGAATCCTCGTGCTCCCGAGCGAGTACGAGGCGTTCGGGCTCGTCTTGCTCGATGCGCTCGCCCACGGGACACCGGTCGTCGCGAGCCGGGTCGGAGGGATCCCCGAGCTCGTCGAGGACGGCCGGGCCGGCCTCCTCGTCCCGCCGAACGACGCGGCTGCGCTCGCGGACGCGCTGAAACGGCTCTGGCCGGACGAAGAGCGCCGGCGCGCCTTCGGCCGCTACGGCCAAATGGTCGTCGCGCCGCGGTACTCCTGGGCGAAGCTCGCCGAGCGGCTTGACGCCGTCTTCTCGGAGGTGGTCGGCCGTTGACGATCGCCCAGATCGTCTTCCGGTTCGACGCCCCCGGGGGTGTCGAGACGAACGTCCGGGAGGTGACGCGCCGCCTCATCAAGCGGGGACGACCGGTCCACGTCTACGCGAGCGACCTCGAACGCGAACAGCCGTGGACCGTCCGCCGGGAGCGGCCGGCCGAGGTCGACGGCGTGCCGGTCGATTGGTTTCCGGCCCGGGCCGGCCTCTTCCCGCCGTTCCGGCTCCCGGTGCTGCTCGGTCTGATCGAGGCGCTCGATCGCGACCGGCCCGAGCTCCTCCACGCCCACAGCCACCGCTACCTGCACGTCGTCGAAGCGGCCGTCGTCGCCGAGCGGCGCGGGATCCCGCTCGTCGTGACGACGCACTACCACCCGGCGCTCGCCGAGATGCGGCCGGCCCGACGCCTATTGCACCGGATCCAGGACGTCGGCTTCGGGATGACGGCGTACCGGCGCGCGCGGGCCGTCATCGTGCAGACCGAGCTCGAACGGCGGCTCGTAAGCGGGTTCGTCCCGCCGGATCGGATCCGCCTCGTTCCGCCCGGCGTCGACCTCGCGGCGTGGCGGTCGGCCGCCGAGGAGCGGCCGCCGGACGGCCTGCCCGAAACGTACTTTCTCTACGTGGGCCGCCTCGCCCCGAACAAGGGGCTCCCCGGCCTCTTGGCCGCCTATGCCCGGCTCGATCCCGAGACCCGGCCGGCGCTCGTCTTGCTCGGCCCCGAGTGGGGGATGGGCGCGACCGTTCGCACGCTCGCCGAACGCCTCGGGATCGGCGACGACCTCGAGATCGTCGACCCGATCGCTTGGCCCCCCGCGTACCGGGCCGTCGTCCGCGGCGCCCGGGCGCTCGTCCTCCCGTCCGAATGGGAGTCGTTCGGCCTCGTTCTCCTCGAGGCGATGGCGGCGAAGACGCCGGTCGTCGCGACCGCGGTCGGCGGGGTCCCCGAGGCGCTCGACGGCGGGCGGTGCGGCCGGCTCGTCCCGTACGGCGACACCGACGCGCTCGCCGCCGCGCTGGCGGCGGTCGACAGCGAACCCGAGCGCACCGCCGCAATGGTCGACCGAGCGTCCGCCTGGGTCGAGCAGTTCGACTGGGACCGGGTCGTCGACCGATTGCTCGAGATCTACGACGAAGCGATGGGCCGCGTCTAGCGGCTCGGCGGGGGCGGAGGGGGGCGCCGCCCGGGCGAATCGAGGCCGCGCAGCTCGCGCGCGAGCGTCCGGAGGTCGTCCCGGGCGGGCGGCCGCCGGACCGCCGCCAGCGCTTCGAGGACGCTCGCCCAGAGCCGCGCCTTCATCGAGCCGTCCGGCCGATTCCCTCGTCGGCGAGCTCTCGGAGGAGGTCGAGGCCGCGCCGCAGATCCGTGCGCGATGCGGCGAAGCTGATGCGCAAGTGGCGGCGGCCGCGCGTTCCGAACGCCTCGCCGGGCGTTGTGATGACGCCGCGCCCGAGGAGCTCTGCTGCGATCTCCGTGTCCGACGCCGCCCAGTCGAGCCGAGGGAACGCGTAGAACGCTCCCGCCGGCGGGACGACGGAGACGCCGGGGATCCGCCGAAGCCGGTCGATGACGAGTTCGCGCCGGGCGGCGAACTCCCGGAACATCCGCTCCTTCGCCGGGCCCGCGGAGCGGAGGCCCGCGAGCGCCGCCGCCTGGGCGGGGGTCGACGGGCACGCCATGATGTGGTAGTGGACCTTCGAGAGTTCCGCGGCGAGCGCCGCCGGCGCAAGGAGGTAGCCGAGCCGCCAGCCGGTCATGGCGAGCGACTTCGAGAACGACTGGACGACCACGACCCGCTCGCTCCGGCCCCAGAACGACGCCGGGCGGCCTTCGTAGACGATCTCGTCGTACACCTCGTCGCTCACCACGGTGAGCTGGTGCCGCTCCGCGAAGTCGACGAGCCGGTCGACCGTGGCGGCCGAATAGACGCCGCCGGTCGGGTTTCCCGGCGAGTTCACCACAATCGCGCGCGTCCGGGGGGTGACGAGCCGCTCGAGAGCATCGAGGTCCGGCTGCCAGCGGCGGCTCTCGAGCAACGGATAGGCGACCGGCTCGGCGCCCGCGAGCCGCGCGTGCGGCGCGTACAGGACGAAGCCGGGGTTCGGCACCAGGACCTCCGAGCCGGGGTCGTACAGGGTGAGCGCCGCCGTCATCAGCCCCTCAGAGCCGCTCCCCGTCACGATCACGTTCTCCCGCGCGGTGCTCGCGAGGCGGTCGCGGTACCGCTCGGCGATCGCGTCGCGCAGCGGCGCCAGCCCGGCCGTCGGCCCGTAATGGTTCATGCCGTTCTCGACCGCGGCGCAGAGCGCCGCCACGACCTCCTTCGGCGGGTCGAAATCCGGTTCGCCGAGCCCGAGATTGATCGCGGACGGCGGAGCGTTCTCGAACATCCGGCGGATCCCCGACAGCTCGACGCGGCGCACCCGCTCGGCGACCATTCGGGCCTCGACCCCGGTGCCGCTCTTTAGGCTTGACTATGCGCCGCGACGGCGTCTCACGGCTGCTTCGGCGCGCCGATCGGCGCCGCGCCGGGGCTGGGTGACGCGCCCCCGGCCGAGGAGCGCTCCTCGGCCTCCGCGATCTCCCGGTTCGGGGTGCGGTACGGATTGCGCGCCAAGACGAGGCCGAGCGCCCCAAGGAGGAGACCCGCCGAGACGAGGAAGACGATGTGGACGGCCCGCAGAAAGTCGGCGCCGAGCGTGCCGGGGGTTCCCCCGGGCACGCCGATGAGGATCGCTTCGAGGGACGAGAGCGGAAGGACCGTCACCATGATGGCGAGCGTGAGCCCGAGCGCCATCGTCGAGCCGGTGTTGATGAGGGTAGTGCCGACGCCCGACGCGACACCGCGTCGACTCGGAGGGACCGCGCTCATCATCGCCGCCCGGTTCGGCGAGGCGAACAGCCCCATACCCGCGCCGAGCAGGACGAACGGGCCCAAGAGCGCCCCGAAGCTCGCCCCCTCGCCGATCGTCGCGAGCCAGCCGAACGCCGCGAGGGACGCGACGAGCCCGCCGACGGTGAACGGCCAACCGCCGTACCGGTCGGAGAGCCAGCCGCTCACGGGGCCGGCGACCGCGAGCGCGGCCGAAACGGGAACGAGGTAGAGTCCTGCCGTGAGCGGGTCGAGGTACCGCGGCGGTCCTTGCAGGTAGAAGACTAGGACGAACGTGAAGGCGCCGCGGGCGAGGGCGTTCAGGAAGCTTGCGAGCGCCGTGTCGCTGAATTGGCGCGAACGGAAGAGCGTGAGGTCGAGCATCGGGTACGGCACCCGACGTTCGATCGCGAGGAACGCAACGAGCAACCCGAGCGCGACGACGCCCGCAACGAGCGATTGGTCGAACGACCACTCGCCGAGGGCGCCGAAGGTGATCGCGACCAAGAACAGCGCGAGCCCGGCCGCGAAGACAAGGTTGCCGAGCCAGTCGATCGGCTGCTCGGTCCGGGGGCGGACGATCTCCCGGAGGTCGAGGCGCGCGCGCACGGTCGCGATCGCGCCGATCGGGACGTTGACGAAGAAGATCCACCGCCACCCGACGGCCGTCGTCAGGATGCCGCCGACGACGAGCCCGACCACGGCGCCGACGACGATGCTCACCTGGTTGATCCCGAGGGCCCGGCCCCGCTCGTTCGGAGGGAACGCATCCGTGATGATCGCGGCCGAGTTGCTGAAGAGGAACCCGGCCCCGACGGCCTGGACCAGCCGAAAGCCGACCAGCTCGACGCCCGTCTCGGAAAAGCCGCACAAGAGCGAGCCGAGGGTGAAGATGGCGAAGCCGAGGACGTACAGCCGGACTCGACCAAAGATGTCCGAGAGCCGGCCGAAGTTGAGCACGACCACCGCGGTCAGCAGGGAGTATCCGAGGAGCACCCAGAGGAGGGTCGTGGCGGTCGTCCCGGCCAGGTCGCGCCCGATCGTCGGGAGTGCGATCAGGACGATGTTCGTGTCGAGTGCGGCCATCAGGGTGGCGATCGTCGTGTTGGAAAGAACGAGCCACTTGTACTCCATCGGCCTCACCGGGCCCGGGGGGGCCGCGTTCGATCCCGCCCGGATATCCGGCGCGGCACGGCCGGCGGTCGGGTCATCCGATCATCGAGGCGTCGACATGGAAGCCGGCGACCTGCCGGGAAACGCGGTCGACGTACTCCCGAAACCGGTGGAGAACGATCTTCGAGGTGATGATCCCGACGACGCGGCCGTCCTTTGCGACCAGCATCCGCCGGATGCCGAGCTCGCTCATCTTCCGCACGACGACCTCCATGTCGTCGTCGGGACCGCAGGAGGTCACCGGAGCGCTCATGATCTCCCGGGCGACGAGCTGGGCGGGGTCGCGCCCGGGGGCGACGACCTTGGCGAGGATGTCCCACTCGGTGATGATCCCGAGCACCGGCCGGTCCGGCGGCGCCACGACGGCATAGCCCGTATGGTCCTCGACCATCCGCCGCACGCAATCGCCGACGGTCGTCTCGGGAGGAACGAGGAGCACCCCCCGGTCCATCACTTCCTTGGCGGTCAGCACCATGGCCGCCTCGATTCGGGGCAGCAATATAGCTCCCGTTCCCGGCCGAATCGCCCGGCCGGAGGCTCGCGCGTTCGCGGAAGCCGGTCCTTCGCGACGAGCGGCGAGCCCCACAAGGGCCTTCTATCCCCACGTCTCCGACCGCTCGAGGATCTCCTACCGTGCCGGCGACGGTCGTGATCGGCGCCCAGTTCGGCGACGAGGCGAAGGGGAAGATCACCGACGTGATCGCCGCGGGCGCTCGCTATGTCGTTCGGACGAGCGGCGGTCCGAACGCCGGTCACACGATCGAGATCCCCGAGGGAAAAGTCGTCCTCCACCAGGTCGCGGCGGGGATCGTCCGGGACGGCGTCACCGCCGTGAGCGGCCCGGGCATGGTCGTCCAGCCGTTCAAGCTGATCGAGGAGATCCGGGCCCTTAAGGATCGAGGACTATGGAAGGGCCGCTTCCTGCTATCGGACCGGGCCCATCTCGTGCTGCCGATCCACGAAGCCGAAGATGCTTGGGAGGATGAACTCCGGGCGTCCCGGAGTCCGGCCGGCCCGCTCGGCACGACGCGGCGCGGCATCGGCCCCGCCTAGCTCGATCGCGCCGGCCGCTGGGGCGTCCGGGTCGATGACCTCTATCATCCCGAGACGCTCGGGAAGCGGCTCGAGCTCCTTTACGCGACGAAAGGACATCTCGCCAACGCGGCCGCGCCCGGCCGCGCGAGCGAGGTGGCGAGCCAACTCGCCGGCGCGGCCGAGGAGCTGCGACCGTACGTGACAGCGGTCGAACCGATCCTCTGGGAGGCGATCGACGGCGGCGAACGCGTCATCTTGGAAGGCGCGCAGAGCACGCTTCTCGACGTCGACCACGGCACGTACCCGTTCGTCACGAGCTCCCACCCGACGACGGCCGGCGCCCTCGAAGGAAGCGGCCTTCCGCCCGGCGCCGTCGACGAGGTTGTCGGGGTGCTGAAAGGCTACGCGACCCGCGTCGGCGCGGGCCCTTTCCCGACGGAGGACACGGGCGAGCAGGGCGCTTACCTTCAGCAGAAGGGGGGCGAGCGGGGCGCGACGACCGGCCGGCCGAGACGGTGCGGCTGGCTCGACCTCGTCCTCCTTCGCTACGCGGCGCGGTTGAACGGGTTCACCGCGCTGGCGGTCACCAAGGTCGACGTCCTCGGCGGGTTGCGGGAAATCCCGGTCTGCGTCGAGTACCGCCTCCCCTCCGGGGCGCTCGCCCACGACCTTCCGCCGACGTCGGCGGACGACCTCGCGCGGGTGGAACCGGTGTACGTGCGATTGCCCGGCTGGCCGGAGCTCGACGCTCGGATGATCGAACGGATCGACCGTGACGGGGAGCGAGCGCTGCCCCGGGAGCTGCGGCAGTTCCTCGGCTTCCTCGAGGAGCAGACCCGGATACCGGTCCGGTACGTAAGTTACGGACCCGGCCGGGAGGCGACCCTCGATCGGAGCTCGCGGCCCGGGGTCCGTTCGGGTCGGTCGGTCCGACCGTGGTCGGGCTGAGCGCGCCGTGCTCCTGGATATCTATCTCTACGTCGCGCTCGCGCTCGGCTACGCCGTCGGTCGAGTTCGTCGCCTTCCCGCTCGGTTCGCCGACGCGGCCACGCTCGCGGTCGTGGCGGTCCTCGTCTATCTCTTGGGAGCGTCCCTGCGCGGCACCCCGTACGGTTCGCTTGCCTTCACGGTCGGGCCGGCCCTCGGGTGGGCCGCCCTCCTCCTGGCCACGACCGCTGTGATCTATCGCGGGATCCGTCCGCGGCCGGCCTCGCCGGTCCCGACCCCGGCGGACGGCAGCCGCCCGAACGTCGCCGGACGGCGGGGCGCGGCCGTCGGTCTCCTCTTGGTCGCGAGCCTCCTCGCCGGTCTCTTCACGGGAAACCCTTCGGAGGCCGCCACCGCCTCGCTGCTCAACTACGCGCTCTACGTTCTGCTCGTGCTGGTCGGCTGGCAGCTCGACCTTCACCTGTCGGCGATCCGGTCCGCGGCGGCGCCGATCGCCGCCGCGATCGGAGGGGCGGCCGTCTCGGCGGTCGTCATCGGGCTCGTCTCGGGCACCGGGGTGAGTGTGGCGTTCGCCACGGCGTTCTCGTTCGGGTGGTACTCACTTGCCGGCCCCGCCGTCGCGGCGAGCGCGAGCGGAAGCGGGGCGCTGCTCGCGTTTCTGACGAACTTCTTCCGCGAAAACCTGACGATGACGACGGCCGGCCCTGTCGGAAGCCGTCTCGGCGCCGGGGGCGTCGCGGCCCTTGGAGGGGCGACGTCGATGGACACGACCCTCTGGTTTGCGCTGCGCACGCGAGAGCAGTCCGCGGGAACGGTCGCGCTGACGACTGGGCTCGTGCTCACGCTCCTCGCGGGGCTTGTGGTTCCGCTCTGCCTCGCGGCCCTCCCCGCCGCACCACTTTAATATCCGAGGGACGAGCCCCACGGCATGTCGACCGCTGCGGCCGGCGCGCCGGCCGGAATCCCGAGGCCGCCGAACCCCGTCGAGCTCTTGCGGCACCTGCCGCGCAGCACCCAGATCGCTCTCGGCGGCATCGCGATCGTGATCGGCGCGCTCGTCTTGCTGCTCGACGCGTTCGCTGTCGTCTTCATCGTCGCCTTGTTCGGCGTTGCGATCCTCTTCCTCGGGATCTCGTCGCTCGCGCACGGGATCGGCAACGCGAAGCTTCCCGGATGGATGCGAGGCCTCGAGACCGCGTTCGGCGTCCTCGCGATCGGGATCGCCGCCGCCTTTCTCCTCGACCTGCGGTTCGGCTTCATCTTCTCGACCCTCCTGTTCGGCTTCGGTCTCGCCTTCGCGGGGCTCGGCCTGATCTCGACCGCCCTGCCGCCCGGCGTTCCCGCTTGGGCGCAGGCGTTCCGGACGATCGTCGGCGTCCTCGACATCGTCTTCGGCTTCCTCGCGGTGCTGTTCGTCCCGCTCGGCGCGCTCCTGATGGTCCTGTTCGTCGGGCTCAGTCTCTTGTTCGTCGGGATCGAGCTCGTCGTGCTGGGAGCGCTTCCCGGAACTCCGCGGAGCGTCCCTGCCCCCGACTCCCCGCCCGCTTCGGGCGGGCCGGGCGGGTCGGGGTAATCGCGCGCGAGCTCCCGCACGGCTTAAGGAGCGGGCGGCGTCGCCCTCCGAACGGGCTCGTGGTCCAGCGGTTACGACGTCGCTCTCACACAGCGAAGGTCGCCGGTTCGAATCCGGCCGAGCCCATCTGCCTGAGGCGCTATATTACGGAGGTCCGTAAGTAGGTCCACTTCGACCCGCCCATCGGCCCTTTAAATACCCCCGTCCCCGCCCAGCCGCCCCCAGGCTCGCGGCTACCCGCGATCTACGGTGCGGGCTCAGCGGGAGGTGGTGCGACCAAGGCCGCCTTTAACCTACGAAGCGCGTCCCCGCGAATCGTCCCTGTCCTACGAACGGTCCGCTTCCAGTCCCAACCCGATTCCACGGCAGCCCCAGCCGTCGTGCCTCCGCCCTCCCCATCGCGAGGAGGCGCCTCTTCCAGTCGATGAAGAGGGACGGGTCGGCGGCTGCGGTCTTACCGAGCTTCAGGCGAGGGGCGAGCTTGGTCCCTTCTTTGCCCAGGCCGACGAGAGCCGATTTACGAACGAGGACTTGACAACGAACGATTCGGCCGTCGGGTCCCACCTCGTACTTCCGATCTCGGTGCCTCGCGCATCCCTCGACGATATGTGCCCACGTTTTCGCCCCGTCCTCCTCAGCGAGGGCAATCCAAGAGGGTTCCTTCCGTGAGTGAAACGGAAGCAGTTCGAACGTCTCCGCTCCCTCGGGAAGTGCGGCGGGGTCAAGGTAGCGAATCGTCAGGAAGTTGAACGGAAGAATCCCCTCGATCTTCGAGACGCGAGGGAGCAAGGCTGGCGTCGTCAGCGCGAACTGAGCCGTCGCGGGCAGGTGCTCGAACCCTTCCGATGCGTCGTTCTCGGGGTTGTCGACCGCCTCAATGACCCGCTCCCAAACGCGCCTCGCGAACTTCTCTCGGTCCTCGGGGACCTGAAACATTCCCAGCCCGTGGTCCGAATCGCCGGCAAGGACGAATGCCGGCGAACCTCACTGACATGCTACCCCAACCAACCCGAAGATCCTCACCGGAGGACGGTGGTACGGCGACCGGGCGCCCCTCGACCCGGGAGCGTCCCGGTAAGCCTGAATCCACCCCCTCCTGTTCGGGGGCTCGCTCCGCGCTCTCCGAGCGAGAGCGATCATCGCCGGCTGCCCAGCGAACCCTATCGCCGACGATGGTCGGCGCCGACGCCCGTCGGAAGATCACAGGGTCTGCACCTCGAGGCAAGGAAAGGGAGGATCGGGATGGGGTGTCGGGACCGGACCGGGCGGCGAGCGGGCCTGAGGCGAACCCCCAGCGGCCGGAGAAGACGGGAGCCTTCGGTCGGACCACCACCGCTCCCACGCCCGGTCCATGGGCGGCGTTTCATCGAGTCGAGCGAGGCGTCAGGAAGCGACGCGGTCTAGGAGGGCCGACTTCCTCAATGGGCCTGACTCCTCGGAAGAGGACGGAGGACGTCGGTTTCGCGCCGCCGTCCTATCCCGACCGGGCGCCGGATGCCGAGATCGTGGACGCGATCGGGAGCACGCCATCCCCTCTCGGATCGATGCCGACTTCTACGGTGGCTCCGAGCGAAAGACCGTGGGCATGGCCGACCCGTGAGCGATCACGCCCGATGATCGTCCCGGTGCGAAGGGGAAGGCCGGGCTCCCGCCAGATTTCGGCGCCCGCGTAGATCGTCGCCGGATACGCAAATCGGGGCGCGGCGATCGCGGCCGGAAGCGACACCCCGCGGTCGACGACCCGGGTCAGGATCTGCACGATCGTCTGAGGCTGGACATCGCCGCCCATCGTGCCGAGCAAAATCTCCCGGTCCCTATCGACCGCATCGACTGCCATGAGCGTGTGGAACGTCCGACGCCCCGGTTCGAGGTGATTGTGGTGCGTCGGGTCGAGCGTGAAGTACGATCCCCGGTTGTTGAGCGAGATGCCGTACCCTCCGATGACCACCCCCGAGCCGAACCCCATATAGTTGCTCTGGATCGCACTGATCCCGACCCGACCGTCGCTGACGCTGAAGGCGGTCGTGTCGCCGAAGCCGTCGCCGGGGCCGGGGAGGCGCCCGAACGAGCGGCCCCCGGGGGCCGGCCGATCCCAATCCGCAGGCAGCGGGACGGCGCGTGGGTCGCCGATCGAGCGCGCCCGGAATGCGTACGCCTCCGGCATCGTCGCGAGGAGGTGAACGGTGTACTCCCGCTCGTTCGCGGAGCCAAGCGGACGGCGCTCGAGTGTCTTGAGCCAGCGGAGGGCGGTGGCGCCCTGGCTGTTCGGCGGCGTCGTGTAAACGTCCCATCCCCGGTAGCGGACCCGCAGAGGCCGAGCCCACTCGGCCTCGAAACCATCGAGGTCCCGGGCCGTCAAGAAGCCGCCCTTCTCGCCCACATCCCGGCCGATCGCTCGGGCGACCGAGCCGTGGTAGAAGCCGTGGCCCTGGTCGCGGGCGATCGATTCGAGCGTCTTCGCCACCCACGGTTGGGTGAATCGGCGAGCGACTTCGACTCCGGCGTAGAGGCGTTGCCAATCGGGATCGCCGATAGGCCGTGTCGCGCGGGCGACTCGGACCAAGCTCCGGGACGGAAAGAATCCGCGGCGGGCGAGCTTCACGGCCGGCGCTAGTAACGTCCGCAACGGAAGCGTCGTCCGGTCGAGCAAGAGGCGCCACGCGGCGACGAGGCCGGGGACGGTGAACGACGATAGCGGCCCGAATCGAGGGATCGTTCGGTGGCCGAGCTGGCGAAAGGCATCGATGCTGGCGGACCCGGCCGCCCATCCGCTCGCGTTGACCGACCGGACGTGCCGGTCGTGGATCACGGCGAAGAAGTCGCTGCCGAGGCCGTTCGCATGGGGCTCGACGACGGTCAGGGTAGCGCTCACGGCAATCGCTGCATCGTAGGCGTTCCCGCCGGACGCCAAGATGTCGAGTCCGGCCTTACAGCTGAGCGGGTGTTCTGCCGCGACGGCCCCCGTCATTGATCGCCCCGGGATGGCGGGCACAGGTTTGAAGCCGGCGCCTCTCGATCGGCCCTCGGGCGGCGATCGTCGATCGAAGTCGGCTCCCGGAGGGGCTGGTACAATCGCTCGGAAACAGCCTCCCTACGGTCCGGTGCGCTCGAAGAGACCTCTGGCCAGTCGGACGCACTCCTTTTCAAGCCTCGCGAAGTGGTCTCGTCGGGTCTGAACCCCTGCCGTCATGCCGATCCCGAAACCGACCGTCGAAGAGCTCCTGCGGGCGAGCGCTGACCACGAGTGCCACGACCCGGACGGGGTCTGCGTGCGGATCGCGGCCGTCGCGGAGCTCCCGACCCGTCTCGGCGATTTCCAAGTCGTCGCCTTCCACAGCCCGTCGGACGGCAAGGAACACGCCGCCCTCGTCAAGGGCGATGTGGTGCGCCAAGAGAACGTCCCCGTGCGGCTCCACAGCGAGTGCCTCACCGGGGACGTCTTCGGCTCGCTGCGATGCGACTGCCGTGAGCAGCTCGAAACGTCGATCCGCTGGGTCGAAAGGAACGGCCTCGGCGTGATCCTCTACCTGCGCCAAGAAGGACGGGGGATCGGGTTCGAGAACAAGATCAAAGCCTACCAGTTGCAGGAGCAGGGGCTCGACACCATCCAGGCGAACGAGGCGCTCGGGTTCCGGGCCGACGAGCGAGACTACGCCGTCGCCGCCCACATGCTCGCCTCGCTCGAGATCCGGTCGATCCGGCTGATGTCGAACAACCCCTCGAAGATCGACAACCTGCGCTCCCACGGCGTGATCGTCACGGATCGGATCCCGGTCGTGGTCGCCCCGAACCCGCACAACCGCCGGTACCTCGAGACCAAGCGGCTTAGGTCCGGCCACATTCTCCCGTCGACTCGGTGGGACGGCTCTCACGAGCAGATCGATTCCGTGAGCCCGGCTTCCTCGGAGTCGCCGTCGGAGTCCCGCACGGCCTAGGGTGGACGGAACCGGCCGCGGCTTACGGCGCGGGTCGCGGGCGGCTCGCGAGGAACGCCCGCGTCTTCTCGGCGTGGCACGACCGGCAAATCGTCTGGAGGTTCGAGTACTCGAGCGCCGCGCCGCCGCGCGCGATCTCGACGATATGGTCGACCTCGAGCTCGCGAGCGCGCCGACGAACCCCGCAGCGCTGGCACGTGTATCGGTCCCGAGCGAGCACGTAGCTGCGCGCGGAGTCCCAAAAGTAATGGCCGTGGAACTTCCACCGGCAGCGCCGCGAGCAGTACGGCGTCCGGTGAGTCGGCAGGGGTCGGTCGCACTCGACGCACCGGCCGGCGCGCCGGGCCGCCCGGCGCCGCTCCGCCCCGTCCGAATGCCACGCGGCGGATAGAGCGAGGAGCCGACCGTTGGCAACGACGATCGCCGCGCTCGGGGTCACGCGGGACAAGGGGCGTCGACGGATTCATCTTCGTTGCGCTCCAGCGGTCCCGTAGGTGCGGGCTTTGTACTTCGCGGCGTGCCGAGGGAGCCGATGACGCCGAACCCGATCGCCGTGGGGCTGCTCGCCGTCGTCTTCGGGCTCGTGATCGTCCGGCAGCTCTCCGGACGCGGTCCTCCGATTTGGGTCACGTTCGGCGTCGGGGCGATCACCACGCTGGGTCTCGGCCTCGTCTCTCCGTCGGGCGTGGTGGCGGTCGTCGAGTCGTCGGCCGCCCCGGTCGTTCTGTTCTTGTTCGCCCTCTTCCTCTTCGCGACGGCGCTCGAGCGCTCGGGGGCGCTCGACCACCTCGCCCACTGGCTGATCGGTCGGGCGGCGACGCCCGACCGGTTACCGTTCGTCCTGTTCGTCGGCTTTGGCCTCGCGAGCGCCGTCGTCGTGAACGACGCGCTCGTCCTAGTCGGGGTGCCGCTCCTCTTCTCGGTCGCCCGACGCCTTCGTGTCGACCCGAAGCCTCTGCTCCTCGTCCTCGCCTTCGCCGTCACGGTGGGCTCCGCCCTCACGCCGCTCGGCAACCCGCAGAACCTCCTCGTCTCGATTTCGAGCGGCCTCTCTGCGCCGATTGTCGTCTTCCTCGAGTACCTGCTCGCCCCGACGATCGCGGGCCTTCTCCTCGGGGGAGCGTACCTACGCTGGATCTTCCGCGGCTCGCTCGCGAGCGCGAACGACGATCACGCTCGGCTGCGGGCGAGCGCGCCCGCGCTCCTCCCGCGGGGGGGATGGACGTCCCGCCTCGCGGCGCATCCGGTGCTCGCCATCTTTCCCGCGCTCCTCGCGGGACTCCTCGGCCTCGAGTTGTACGGTTCGTTCACCGGGGCGGCGACGCCCGCCATCTGGCTGGTCTCTCTCGCGGCCGCCGCGATCTTGCTCTCCGTCTCCCCGAACCGGCGCCGGCTTCTGGGTGGGGTGGAGACGACGATCCTTCTCCTGTTCATCGGGTTGTTCGTGGTCGTGCAGGGCGCTGTCGATGGCGGCGTCATCGCCGGGCTCGAGTCGTTCCTCCCGATATCCGGGCCGGGCGGTCCGACGACCGCCCTCTGGTCGATCGCGGGGTTGAGCGTCGGGGGAAGCCAGCTCGTGAGCAACGTGCCGTGGGTCGCCCTACAGATCCCCGTGCTGACCGGGCTCGGCTACTCCGGGGCGACCCCGCTGCCCTGGCTCGCCCTGGCTGCCTCGAGCACCCTCGCGGGGAACGTCACCCTCCTCGGGGCGGCGAGCAATCTCATCGTCGTGGAGCGCGCGGAGCACCTCGGCGTGCGGATCCGACTCAGCGAGTTCGTCCGATACGGCCTCCCAATCGCGGCGGTCACGGTCGTCCTCACCGTCGCCTTCCTCACGGTCGGGCTGTAGAGGCGGCCGACGCCGCGGAACGGGGGTCGGTCCCGGGCCCGCGCGCCTACGCGGCGCCGATGATGCGCGTCGACGGGTTCGAGTTCGGGGCGGCGGCGGTCGCGGCCGACTCCTCCCCCATCAGCTTGAGATACGCTTCCTCGAGCGGGGAGCCGAGCGGGGAGAAATCCGTGACCCGTCCGAACTCCCGCAGCCGATCGAGCAGGGTCGCGCGGGCTTCCTCGCCCCCTTCGTACGTCAGCCGATAACACCGATCGCTGACCGCCTCGACGGCGACGACCGGCGCGCCGAGCCCTTCGACCCGCGCCGGGGCAACGGGCTCGAGGAACGAGACTTCGAGGCGCCGGCGGCTCGACCCGTCCTGGATCGCGCGGACCGGGCCCTGCTGCAGGATCTTCCCGTGGTTCAGGAAGATCACCTCGTCGCACGTTTCGGTGACCTCGCCGAGCAGGTGCGAGCTCACCAGGATCAGATGGTCGCGCTTGAGCTCGAGGAGCAGGTTGCGCACGCGCACCCGCTCCGCGGGGTCGAGGCCGCTCGTCGGCTCGTCGAGCAGGATCACCGGCGGGTCGGAGAGGAGCGCGCCGGTGAGCACGACGCGCTGGCGAAGCCCCTTCGACAGTGCCCCCATCTTCCACGTGCGCTTCGGCAGCTCGAGCACCCGGTCGAAGTAGTCGATCCGATCGCGGATCGTCTCCCGGGAGAGCCCCCGGAACTCGCCGGCGATCTCGAGCGTGTCCCGCACCGTGAACGTGGCGTACGGGGCCGGCGTCTCGACGACCGAGCCGACCTGCGCGAGCGCGGCCCTCGGGTTGTCGGCGAGGTCGATCCCGTCGATCAGCGCGCGACCGTCAGTCGGGTGGATGAGTCGCGTGAGCAGCTTCAAGGTCGTCGTCTTGCCGGCGCCGTTCGGGCCGAGGTAGCCGATCGCCCGGGGCCCTTCGTAGCGGAACGAGACGTGGTCGAGCGCGACGAACGAGCCGTACCGCTTCGTGAGCCGGTCAACCTCGATCGAATGCGTCACGATCCGGCCTCCTGGATGTGGAAGATTGCCACGGCGGCGGCCGCGAAGCCGACCAAGTAGCCCCAGAGCGTGGCGAGCCCTTCGGCGTATGTCGGAACGCTCGCGCCGATCGGGCCGCGGAGGTTGAACGGCAACGTCGCGATGCTGCTCGCGTTCGTGATGCTCCAGTACTGAGGGACCCCGAGATAGGTGTTCAGGAGCGTCGGCACGATGTTGAGGACGATGAACAGGAAGACGAACCCGAGGATGAAGCCGTACGCCGGCCGCGGGACGAGCGCGCTCCAGAAGACGACGAACGTCAGCATGCCCGCGAGGGTGAGCACGGTCAACCCCACCGAGAGCCCGAACGCCCCGTACGGGAACCCGCCGTGCGTGTAGGCGGTTGCGGCGGTGACGAACGCCACGAACGCAAGCGCGCAGGCGGTCGCCGCCAAGAACGCCGCGCTGATGCGGCCGAGGAGGAGCGTCGACCGTCGGACGGGTAGCGGCAGGACGTACAGGCCGGCCGGGGTGCCGAGATCTTCGGAGGCGGCGTCGCCCCCGAAGACGATCGCGAGCATCCAGACGAGGAGGCCGGCGAGCAGGGAGATCCAATTCACGAGGAACTGCGAGGTGGACGAGTGGTCGCCCTTCCAGGCGACGATCCCGAGAATGATCGCGCCGGCGGCCGCCATCAAGCCGAAAAAGACGTAGAACCGGCTCGAGCGGAGGTACTGCTTGAGCTGGTAGCGCACGGCGATCCAGTACTGGCGAAGGTCGCTCGGCAACCGGGGCGGTTCCATGGACGGCGTCCGACCTTACCCCACCATTAAAGGCCTTTAGGTCGGGTGCGATGGTTCCGCACGGAGTGCGGTGCGGGCGTTCGAACTGGCGGAATGGATCGACGGCCATCGTCCCGTGCGCCACGACCTCGCGCAGAGCGGGATGGCCGGAGAGATCCCCGTCGTGCGACCCAGCCGCCGGGAGCTCGCCTCGGCGGATCCGGACGAACTCACCCGTCTGATCGCCTCGCGCCTCCGCGTCGACCGGCGGCGGGTCTTCCTGACCCACGGCGCGACCGAGGCAACGAGCTGGGTTGCCGTCTACCTCGCCGGGCGCTACCGCCGGCGCCAGGGCCGGACGCCGACGGCCTGGAACCCGATCCCCGACTACCCTCCGCTCCGGTCGATCGTCGAGTATGCCGGGTTCCGGCGAGCGCGAGCGGGCAGCTCGGTCGACGTGGCGATCCGGAGCCACCCCTCGAATCCCCTCGGCACTGTGACGGCCGACGTCCTCAGCGGGACGGACGGGGTGCAGGCTCGGTCGATCGTGATCGACGAGACGTTCCGCGAGTTCACTTCGCTCCGTTCGGTGGCGGAGCCCGACGACGACCGGGTCTGGGCGACCGGCACGCTCACCAAAGCGTACGGAGCGGACGAGCTGCGGGTCGGGTGGGCGGTCGCCCCGTCGTCCGAGGCCGAGCGGTTCCGCCGCTGCCACGCCATCCTGGGCGACGACCTTCCGCGCTATTCGGTCGCGGCAGGGTCGGCGACGTTGCGCCGCGCCCCGGAGCTCCTACGAACGAGCCGGGCGATCTTCGAGCGGAATCGCCGCACGCTCGAGCGGTCGTTCGGCCGGTCGATCCCGCTCGCCGCCCCGGTCTGGTTCGACCGGGTCGGCGACGGTAACCGCCTCGCGAGGGCCGCGCTGCGCGCAAGCGTTCTCGTCTGCCCGGGCGCCCTCTTCTTCGACCCGACGGGGGTCCGCCTCTGCCTGACGCGCCGAACGTTTCCGACCGACTTGACCGCCTACCGCCGCGTGCGCGCCCACGTGGTCGCGGCGTGACGCCGTCCGCCGCCGCGAGCCGTCGACCAGCTAGACTTTAGCTCCCGGGTGGCGTTCGTCCGATCGCAGGTGGATCATGAGCCAGAGCCGGCCGCGTCCGACGGAGTCGCCCTCGAGCGAGCGCCGAGCGAACCTTCCGAGCCGCGGCGTGCGCCTCGTCACGGAGATCCCGGGTCCGAAGGCGCGGGCGGTCATCGCCGCGGACGAGCGGTACATGGTCCGGACGACCAAGACGTCCCCGATCGTCGCCGCCTCGGCGACGGGCGCATGGGTGACCGACGTTGACGGCAACCGGCTGCTCGACTTCGCCGCGGGCATCAGCGTGCTGAATGTCGGCCACACCCATCCGGACGTGGTGGCGGCGGCCCGCGACCAGCTCGGCCGTCTCCAGCACTTCGCCGGGACCGATTTCTACTACGCCGTCCAGACGGAGCTCGCGAAGAAGCTCACGGAGATCGCGCCCGGCCCCGGTGAGAAGAAGGTCTTCTTCACAAACAGCGGAACGGAGAGCGCGGAGGCGGCGCTCAAGCTCGCCCGCTGGCAGCGGCAGCGGCCGATCACGATCGGCCTCCTCGGCGCGTTCCACGGACGGACGATGGGCGCGCTCACGATGACGAGCTCGAAGCCGGTCCAGCGCGCGCGGTTCGATGCCTTCACGGGCGGCGGCCATCACATCCCTGCGCCGAACTGCTATCGGTGCCCGTACCGGCTCGAGTATCCGAGCTGCGACCTCTACTGCGTGAAGATCCTCAAGGAGCTGTACTTCGAGACGTCGATCCCGCCGGACGACGTGGCGGCGTTCATCGCGGAGCCGGTAATGGGCGAGGGCGGCTACATCGTCCCCCCGAAAGGCTGGCACGCGGCGCTCCGAACGATCCTCGATGAGCACGGGATCCTGCTGATCGACGACGAGGTCCAGGCCGGGATGGGCCGCACGGGGCGTTGGTTCGCGATCGAGCACCACGGGGTCCGGCCCGACATCGTCACGCTCGCGAAGGCGCTCGGGGGCGGCCTTCCGATGGGGGCCGTGATCGCCCGCGCCGACCTCGACTACCCCGTCTCGGGCGTCCACTCGAACACGTTCGGCGGCAACCCCGTCGCCGCGGCGAGCGGCCTCGCGACGATCCGGGTGATCGAGCGCGAACGGCTGCTCGAGAACGCCGAGCGGCAGGGCGCCCTCCTGATCACCCGGTTGCGCGAGCTCCAAGCCAAATATCCCGAAATCGGCGACGTTCGGGGCCTCGGCCTCATGGTCGCGACCGAGTTCGTCCGCGACCGGACGACGCGCACCCCGGCGGTCGCGCTGCGCGACCGCGTGATCGAGGAGGCGTACCGGCGGGGCCTCATCTTGCTCCCGTGCGGCCGCTCGACGATCCGGTACATCCCGCCGCTCACGATCTCGGCCGACGAGATCAACGAGGGCGTCGAGATCCTCGACGAGGCGATCGGGGCGGCTCGCGCGCGCGCCGGATGAAGTACGCCCGCCTCGCCGCGGGAGCGGTCGAGCTCGCGAGCGCGCCCGAGCCGGTCGTCGGTCCGGGCGAGGTCGCCATCGAGCTCGCCGCGTGCGGCATCTGCGGGACGGACGTCGAGAAGCTCCGCGGCGGCTACACCCGCAGCCAGACGCTCGGCCACGAGCCGGTCGGCCGGGTCCGGGCGATTGGGACGGGCGTTTCGGGAATCGAAGTCGGCGATCGCGTCTTCGCCCACCACCACGTCGGCTGCGGGAGCTGCCGGATCTGCCGGCAGGGCGACCCGACGTTCTGCCCGTCGTACGCGACCACGAACCTCCGCCCCGGCGGCTTCGCGGAGGTGTTCGTCGTCCCGGCGGCGAACGTGCGCGCGGGCGCCGTCTTGAAGCTCGCCGACTCCGTCTCCTGGGAGACGGGCACGCTCCTCGAGCCCGCCGGATGCGCGGAGACCGCGCTCCGCCGCGTCGGCGGCGCGGACGGCCGCGCGGTCTTCGTGGTCGGATTAGGACCGGTCGGCCTTCTGTACGCCCGCGTGGCGCGCGCGCACGGGGCCGCTTGGGTCGGCGGCGCCGAGATCTCCGAGCGGCGGCGCGCCGCGGCGGCGCAGGGCGGGATCGACGCGACGGTCGACCCGCGGACGCCGGGCGAAGCCCGATCGGTCGTCGACGCCGCGACCGATGGCACCGGGGTCGACCTCGCCGTCGTCGCGACGGCCGCACCGGCCGCTGTCCGTCTGGCGCTCGAACTCGTGCGCTCCGGCGGGACCGTGAACCTGTTCGGGCTGCCCGAGGCGACGGACCGGCTCGACACTCCGCTCCAGCAGCTGTACCTGCGCGGGGTGCGGATCATCCCGTCGTACGCGACCACCGAAGCCGACATCCGGACGATCCACAGCTGGGTCGCCGACGGGACCCTCTCGCTCGGCGACCTCGTCAGCCATCGGCTCCCGCTCGAGCGCGTCGCCGACGCGTTCGCGCTGGCCGCCCGCCCGGCGGAGTCGCTGCGCGTCGTCGTGACCGGCCCGGCGATGAGCCCCGGCGACTAGAGCTCGCTCGCTTCGCCGAGGACGACGCCGTCGGCGCGCTGGCCCGCGCGCACGACCGACTTCGGTCCGAGGATCGAGTGGGTGACCGACGCGTGGCGTTCGACCACGGCGTTGTCCATCACGACGCAGTCCTCGAGGTACGCGCCGCGCTCGACGCGCGCCCCCTCGCCGACCGTCACGTACCCCCCGAACGACGCGCCGCTCACCTCGGCCCCGGGAAGGACCGCGAGGGGGCCGCTCCCGACCACCCCCGACGGGCGGCGGCCCGCGGCGCCGCGGCCGTGGTCGAACAATAGCCGCTGGGCGTTCAACAGGCGGCTCGGCGTCCCCGCATCCTCCCAGAACCCTTCGAACGGATAGGCGTAGAGGCCGTCAGGGATCAGGTACGGGACGATCTCCCGCTCGAGGCTGACCTCCCGGCCGGGCGGGATCCGGTCGACGACCGATCGGCGGTAGACCGCGACGCCGGCGTTGATCGACCGGGACGGGGCGCTCGCCCGGTCCGGTTTCTCCACGAACCGCAAGATCCGGTCGGAGCCGCCGACGAGCGCGACGCCGTACGGGCTCGGGTCGTCGACGTCGTGCAGGGCCATCACGCCGAGGCCCGAGCGCTCCGCGAGCCGGCGCGCCATCGCGCCGACATCGAGCTCGGCGACCAGGTCGCTGTTGAGGAGGATGAACGGGTCGCTCAACCCGGCGGCGGCCGCGTTGCGCAACCCGCCGCCGGTGCCGAGCGGGGTCTCTTCCCGGACGGTGCGCACCGGCACCTTCGGGGGACGCGCGCGGACGAACGACTCGATCCGGTCGGCCATGTACCCGGTGGCCAGGATCGCCTCCTCGGTATCGTCGGGCAACAGGTCGAGGGCGTGGTAGAGAAGCGGCTTTCCGGCGACCAAGATGAGCTGCTTCGGCACCGAGTAGGTGAGCGGTCGCAGCCGGGTGCCGAACCCTCCGATCAGGACGACCGCCTTCACACCGGGACGAAGAGCGACGTTCGACTTGAGGCCTTCCGTCGGGCAGGCTTTAGGAATGAACTAGGGCGGTGGACCTTTGTCCGGGACCTGGAACCAAATCGGTGGAGTCCAACCGCTAGATTCCCAAAACCCGGTGGGCGCGCTCGATGGGCCGGGCTCGTGCGTCCGACCGGTGGCGGCGGAGCGGCCCGTACCCTTTGCGTCGGTAACCTAAACGGAGCCGAGGGGCACCGCGGTTCCGGCCGGTGCGCTACAAGGTCTTTGGTTCCGTGCCCCGGGAAACGGCGTGCGCGTACTCGCGCTCGACGAGACGCTTGACGAGCGAGGCCGGCCGTCCCCAGACCGATACCCCGCGGATCGCTCCCGCCGCGCCTCGGCGGCCGAGGGCGACCACGGCCCCTTTCTCCCGATAGCGAAACGGCTCGAGCGGCTCGCCGTTCCACCGGGCCACGAGGTTGCGGCCCGCGACCCGGGCTTCGGCGATCGCCGCCTGCGCCGTTCCCGGCACGGAGAGCCCGGTGGCCGGATCGGTGAACTCGATCACGTCCCCGACCCCGAAGACGCCGGGACGGCCGGGGAGCTCGAGCGTCGGCTCGACCCGCAGCCGTCCGCCCTTGCCGTGGGGCGTCGGGAGCGGGGCGACGAGCGGAGGCGCCGTCAGGCCGGCGCACCAGACGATCCGTTCGGCGGGAAGGACCGTTCCGTCTTCCAGCGTGAGGCGGCCCGGCTCGACGCGGCTCGCGTTCGTCCCCGTGATCATCGCTACGCCCGCGCTCGCGAGTCCCCGCCGGGCCCGGTCGACGAGGGGGCCGGGAAGTCCCGCCAGAAACGGGAGGGCCCCGGTCACGAGCACGACCTCGAACGGACGCGCCGGCCGACCCGTCACCTTCGACCAGTCGGTGGTGGCGATCTCCGCGGCGACTTCGGTTCCCGTCGAGCCGCCGCCGACGATCACGATCCGCAGCCGCCGTTCGCCCGGAAGGTCGGCCGACCGGCTCGCCGCTTCCTCGAGCCGTTCGGCGAGCCGCATCGCCGAGGTGAGATGGTAGACCGAGTCGGTGTGCTCGCTCGCCCCCGGAACGTTGTAGTAGGCGGGAACGTTGCCGAGGCAGAGGGCGAGCGCGCCGTAGCGGATCGTCTCGGGGCCGAGTCGGACCTCGGCCCGGTCGAGGTCGATGCCGTCGACGACGCCGGTTCGGACGTCGATCCCGGTCTTGTCGAGTGCGGTCGCGAGCGGGACGACCCAACGGTCGACACGGCCCTTGGAGCTGGCGAGCCGTCCGACTTCGTACAGCTCGGTGCGCAAGACATGCACCGGGTGGCGGTCGATCACGACGACCGGTATCGTCCCCCGGGAGCGTCGGTGGACCTCGAGCGCCGTCGCGAGTCCCGCGTAGCCGGCGCCGATAATGATCGCCGGGCCTCGATGCTCCGCGGCCTCGCCCGTCGCCACGATCGGGGCAGCGGGGAATCGGAGATGACCGTTGCCCCGCCTTCTCCTTGGCCCCGCGCGAGAAGCGCGGCGCGTGCCTTCAGCCAGTTACCCGGCAACCACCAAGCGGCTCGGATCGCCCCGGGCCGTTATCTCCGTCAAGCCGCCTTGGACGACGGATGGCTATGACAGATCCGGTGCACATCGCAGGGATCGCGGGGAGTCTGCGGAAGGAGTCGTACAACCGACGGCTGCTCGTGGCGGCCCAAGAACTCCTCCCTCCGTCGACGACGATGGAGATCGTCGACCTCCACGGGATCCCGCCGTTCAACCAAGACGACGAAGCGAACCTTCCCGAAGCGGTCCGCCACCTCAAGGAGCGGGTGCGCCGCGCCGACGCGGTGCTGTTCGCGGTGCCCGAGTACAACTACGGCGTCGCGGGCGTGCTCAAGAACGCCATCGACTGGGGGTCGCGCCCGTACAACGACAACTGCTGGAACGAGAAACCCGTCGCGAGCGTGAGCGCCTCGATCGGCCTGCTCGGAGGGGCGAGGGCGGTCTATCAGCTCCGCCAGTCGTTCGTCTTCTTGAACATGCGTCCGATCAACCTGCCCGAGGTCTTTGTGACGTTCGCCCCCCAGAAGTTCGACACCCAAGGGCGGTTCACCGACGAGACCGGCCGCAAGGTGTTGGCCGAGCTGCTCGAGGAACTCGTCCGCTGGACCCGGACCCTCCGCGGCCGCTGAGACCGGGGACTCCCCCCAAATCGGTCCGGTTCCGTCACCGCCAGAGGTTGACCCGGGCGAGGTCGAGCACTTCCGTTCCCCGGCCGCTCAGCACGGCCCTCGCGAGAAAGAGGCCGAACCCCTTGATCTCGGCCGCCTTCAAGCGCGGTGGAAGCACGAGCTCCTGGCGATCGACGGGCACCTCGAGGAGCGCGGGACCGGGCTCTGCGAGCCATCGGTCGACCGCGCCGGGGAGCTCGTCCGACCCCCGGACCCCTTCGGCGGAGAGGCCCGCGGCCTTCGCCACCGCCGCGAAGTCGGGATTCACGAAGTCGACGCCGTAGTCGAGGAACCCCGCGGCCTCCATCTCGAGGCCGACGAACGCGAGCGCGTCGTTCCGGTAGACGACGACCTTGACGGGGAGCTTCTCCTGGACGAGGGTCAACAGGTCGCCGAGGAGCATCGTGAGGCCGCCGTCGCCGCAAAGGGCGATCACGGTGCGGTCGGGATGGGCGAGCTGGGCGCCGATCGCCTGCGGCAGGGCGTTCGCCATCGACCCGTGCCAGAACGAACCGAGGAGGCGGCGCCGTCCGTTCACGGCGAGGTAGCGCGCGGCCCAGACGGTCGGCGTGCCGACATCGCAGGTGAAGATCGCATCCGCCGGGGCTTTCTCGCTCACGACGCGCGTCAGGTACTGGGGGTGGACGTTCGGCGGCCGCGCGTCCGGCCGCGCGAGGTCGTCGAGTCCCTCGCGGGCCCGGACGTAGGCGGCGCGCGCCCGGTCGAGGTGCTCGGAATCGGGGCGAGGCCGAAGCCGCGGCGTGATCGCCGCGAAGGTCGCCCGGACGTCGCCGACGATCGCGAGGTCGACGCGGTGCCGACGCCCCAGCTGTTCGGCCCGCGCGTCGATCTGGAGGTAGCGGGCCGACTCCGGGTAGAACTGCCGGTACGGAAAATCGGTGCCGGCGAGCACAACGACCTCGGCGCTCTGCAGCGCCTGATAGCCCGAGGCGAACCCCAATAGTCCCGTGAGCCCGACATCGAACGGGTTGTCGTACTCGACGTGCTCCTTGCCCCGCAGGGTGTGCACGATCGGGGCGCCGAGCGCGCGGGCGAACGCGATCAGCTCGTCGTGGGCTCCCGCGCAACCGGCGCCCGCGAAGATCGTGATCCGCCGCGCCTCGTTGAGCAGCGCCGCGGCCGCGTCGACCGCTTCGGGCGATGGGTTCATCGATCCCGGCACCGACGAGCCGTCGAGCGACGGGACCGCCTCGTCGGTCGGGGCGAGCAGGACGTCGCCGGGTACGACCAGGACCGAGACGCCTCGCCGGGCCGTCGCGGTCCTGATCGCTTGCTCGAGCAGCCGGCCGGCCGTCTCGGGGTAGGCGAGCAGTTCGTCGAAGTAGCTGCACTCCCGGAACAGCCGCTCCGGATGGGTCTCTTGGAAGTACTCCGAGCCGATCTCGGTCGACGGGATCTGGGCGGCGATCGCGAGGACCGGGGCCCGGCTGCGGTGGGCATCGAACAGTCCGTTGATGAGGTGGAGGTTGCCGGGGCCGCAGCTACCGGCGCAGACGGCGAGCCGCCCGGTCAGCTGGGCTTCGGCCCCGGCGGCGAACGCCGCCGTCTCCTCGTGCCGAACGTGGACCCACCGGATCTCGGGGCGGCTCCGCAGGGCATCCGTGAGGCCGTTCAACGAGTCGCCCGGAATCCCGTAGATCCGCTGGACCCCGGCGGCCGCGAGGGTGTCGACGAACAGATCGCTCACTCGCCGCCGAACCATGAGAGACGCTCCGCCCGGGCTACCGTCCGGTAGGCAAAGCCCTTTGCCGGCTCGGATCGGCCCGCGGCCGGCGTCTTGTCGTCGTCAGTCGATCAGCTCGTCGAGCAGGTACGGCGGAAGCGATAGGCCGGAACGCTCGATCGTCGACCGGTGGACGTAGACCCATTCGCTCTCGAGACGACCGCACGGCTTCCCCGACTCGCTCTGGTCGGTCGCGACGATCGTCAGACGCTCGGCCGAGCGCGCGGTGACCGTCGCGCGCGCCGTGTGGCGTTGGCCGACCCGGGGGAGCCGCTCGCGCGCATACGTCACGGGCCCGTCGCTGACCATGAGGTGCCCCCCGAGCGTCAACGCGGCCCAGTACGAGACCTCGTAGAGCACGGTGAAGTGCAGACCGGTATGGAACACTCCGGGCCAGCCGACCTCGTCCGGCTGCGGGGTGTAGCTCGTTCGTAGCTCGTCCGTCCCGTCGTCGGCGACGAGCCGTTCGAACGACAGGTGCAAGCCTCGACGGTGGGCCGGGCCACAGCCAAAACACGGGTTTTCGATAGGGTTTGCCAAGGCGACCATGCGCGGGGGAAGGCGAGGACGGCTGAATCGTTGCCTTCGGTCGAGGCCGGGACGGGAGACGCGACTCCGGTCGTGCCCGAACAGCCCGCCCGATCGAAGGGACCCCTTGCGCATTCGTCCGGTGGCTGGGCTGTCGAGCCCGGGGCGTCGGAGGCCGTTTCCTTTAAGTGGACGGAATTTTTCTTCATCGATGCCGCGGCGGGTCTCCGCCGGGCGTTCGGTGTATGACAACCGCGGATTCCCGGTACAACCGCATTGAGATCCCCGAAGAGCACCCCGAGGAGCGGATCGTCGACTTCCGCGAGGTCCTCAAGCCGTACACGCGCGAGGAGGCGATGATCGAGGCGCAGCGGTGCCTGCAGTGCGCGCTGCCGTTCTGCGTCGAGGCGTGCCCGATCACGCAGGATTGCCGGGGCTACATCGGGCTGATCGCCCAAGGGCAGTTCGACGAGGCGGCCCGCGTCACCTTGCGCGAGAACCCGCTCGCCACGACGCTCTGCAAGGTCTGTTACCACTACTGCGAGGACGCGTGCATCATGCGCGACCGGGGCCAGCCGATCGCGATCCGCCACTTGAAGCGGGCGGCGCTCGAGTACGGCGACTCGAACCTCGAGTACGTGCCGCGCGCGCCCCGCCACGAACGGATCGCGGTCCTCGGGGCGGGTCCGGCCGGCCTGATGGCGGCATGGGAGCTCGGGCTGCGGGGCTATTCGGTCACGGTCTTTGAGCGCCAGCCCGCGGTCGGGGGGCAAGCCGGCGCGATCCCCCACTACCGAATGCCCAACCACGAACTGCTCATCGACCTCCAGCGATTCCGCCGGCTCGACATCACCTTCGTCGAAGGGAAGGCGGCGGGCGTCGACTTCTCTCCCGAGGAGCTGTTGCGCCAAGGGTACCAAGCGGTCTTCGTCGCGATCGGCGCCTCGAAGGCGTCGAGCCCCGGGATCCCGGGCGAGCAGCTCAAGGGTGTCCTGCCGGCGCTCGACTTCCTCTACGACGTCAATCAGGGCCGGCCGGTGATCCTCGGCAAGAAGATCGTCGTCGTCGGGGGCGGGGACGTCGCC
>JAKAWP010000015.1:13524-28535 GCA_021816955.1 Thermoplasmata archaeon | reverse complement strand
TGCCTCATGGGAGAGACGAGCGGCTACTTCGTCGACCCCCGCAGCGCCGAGGCGGTCTTGCAGGTGCTCACTCGAATCCTCGGCCTGACCATCGATTTCACCGAGATTCAAGCGAAGGCGAAGGAGATCGATCGCATCGCCCAGCGCATCCACGATACCGAGCAACGCGCCGCGGAGGCCGCGAGCTCCTCGAGCGGGGCCCGCGAGGACCTCGGGTATATCGGGTAGGCGCGCTCGAATCGATCGTGCCCGAGGCGAGCGACGCCGAGACACGAGACGCCAGAGCGAACGCCGCGGTCGAGCAGGCCTTGCGGCACGCCGCCGGCGATGCCGGCGTTCTCTCATTCGACCGGTTCATGGAGATCGCGCTCTATGAACCGGGGGTCGGCTACTACGAGCGCCGGCCCGGCCCGTTGGGAGCGGACGGCGATTTCTACACGGCCGCCCACACGAGCCCGCTCTTCGGACGGACGATCGCCCGCCGGCTCTCGGCCGAGTGGCAAGCGCTCGGCTCGCCGACGACGTTCGCCATTGCCGAGCTCGGAAGCGGGGACGGCCGGCTCGCTCAAACGCTGATCGAGGAGGCGGGCCGACTCGGCGATTTCGGAACGGCGGTGCGCTACGTTCTCGTCGAGCGCTCCCGGTCGCTCGCCGAGCGGGCGCTCGAGCGCTTGCGCCCGCTCACCTCCCACCTCCGGTGGGTTCCTCGCCTCTCGGAACTCGGGCCGTTCTCGGGGGCCGTGGTCGCGAACGAATTCTTTGACGCCCTCCCGTGCCGGCGGTTCGAGTCGGACGGGACCGATTGGCGGGAGATCGGCGTCCGATGGAGCTCCGTGGGGTGGACGTTCGCCCCACTCGCCGCCGGCCGGACGCTCGGGGGCCCGCCCCTTCCGCGGCCCGGTCCCGCGGGGACCGTGATCGAGTGGCCCACCACTGCCTTTGGTGTCGTGCGCGCCATCGCCGACCACCTCACGAGGGGGGTGGCACTGGTCTTCGATTACGGGGCGAGCGAAGATGAGATCGGGCAACGCTATCCGCGCGGCACGCTCGTCGCCGTCCGAAACCACCGGGCCATCCCGAACATCCTCGATCAGCCGGGTGCCCAGGACCTTTCCGCTTGGGTCAACTTCACGCGACTGAACGAGTACGCCGAGGCGGCCGGGCTTTCGGTCGTCAGCGACGACCGGCAGAGCGAAGCGCTCGGGGCCTGGGGCGGGGCGGAGGTGCTCGGCGAGATCGTGCGGGACGCGGACGCGGTCGAGGCGGTGCGGGCTCGATTGGCCGCGAAGAACCTGCTCTTCGGCTTCTCGAACTTTCGGGCGGTCGTCTGGCGAGCCGGGCCGGCCCGGGCTAGGTCGTCGTCGGGGCCCGCGCCGGGGTGATCCGCTCCGCCACGCCCGCCCTCGTGAGCAGCTGCGCCTGCTCGGGGGTGACGGTGAGCAGGTCCTCGGTCTCCAGGTCGAGCCGCTCGGAACCGATCTCGATCGCCTTTCCGCCCCGAACAATCCGGACCCACTCGACCCGCGGCGCGGCCACCGGAGCGGGTCCGGGATCCCCGGCCGCTGGGCGCTCGCTCGGCGGAGCGTTCGATCCGGCCGCGGGTTCGGACGGCACCGCCGGCGCGCCGGACGGCTCCGCCCGGGATCGGTCGAGGTACGGCGCCGTCCGACGGCGGTGCTAGCGAAGAGTGGCCAGGACCCGGTCGAACAGAGCCCGGTCTTCGGAGAGGCTGTTCGGCAGGTCGGCCGACGCCCCGATGCTCGCGCTCAAGGCGAGCTGCACGACCTTGCGGGCCCGGGCCTCGACAATGTCCCGGGCCGCCTGAACGGCCCGTTCAAACGTGCGCCGGGCGAGCTCCCCGCGGGCGCTCGAGGGGTCGGACCGCAGCTCGGTCTCGTACGCGCGCCGGGTCTCCTCCAAGTAGGCGGCCGTCGCGGCGTAGAAATTGTGGGCGATCTTGCTGAGCCCGTGGCTCGAGTTTTCGTTGCGCCGCCACTCGAGCAGCTGAGCGTAGAAGTCCGGCACGATCGGCCCTCCCGGGACGGATGTCGTCCCGGGTATAGGGAGTTTCGGACCCGGCCGGACGGTGGGAGATCCGGGCGCTCCGGCCGATGCGACGTTTCGGTCGACGGACGAGGGACGGGACGGCGCTCGGGGAGGCCCGCCGAACCGCCACGGCCTTCACGTACAGATAGAGCGGGCGGCCGGGAGCAATCGCGAGGCGTCGCACCGATTCCGGCGTAAGGGCAACCCGGACCCGCCGGTTCCCCCACCGGGCCACGAGGCGGGCGAGTCGCCTTCCCCCGCGCACCGAAAGCGCCCGGACGCGGAGTCGATTGCGCGCGCTCGACTCCATCGGCCGCCGGGCCACCAGAATCGATTCGGGATCGACCTCCACCGTGACGCGATCGGACTCCCGGGCCCGAAACGCGACCTCGAGAACCGTGCCATCGTCGAACCGAACGCGAGGAGTCGGGGCGAGCTCGTACGTGCCGACCCACCGATTCACCGGGCGTCCGAGGGCCCGGCCGTGATCCCCGGCGTCGAGCAGTCGCCGGCCCGCGGCGGTGAGCACGCTCGCTCCACCGGACGACCCCCCCCGCACGGTCCGGACGACCCGGAGACCGTAGAGCCGTTCGATCCGCTTTAGACGGTAGAGGGCGCGAGTCCGCGATACCCCCAAACGAGCGGCGACCCGGGCCAGGTTCGGAACGCGAGCGAGGCCCGACAGGATCCGGCGGTCCGTCGGGGTCAGCGATCGCTCGGCCGCCACGGGTTTACGCCTCCAACCCCCGCACGCGGTCGAGACGAATATCGAACCGCACGGACGCGCCGATTGGCGGCGCGTCGGAACCGGCCACCGGTCCGACCGTGAACGAGAGTCGACCGTCCCGGATCTCGATGTCCCACTGGTCGCCTTGGGGGCGGATCGCGGCGACCGTGGCGTGCGGTGAGCCGGCGGTCAGCGACCAGTCGATCGCATGGCTCGGCACGAGCACCCCCCCGTCTCCCGCCCGCTCCAAGAGGACCGGCCCCCACCGGGAATCTCGGGCGGCTTCCAGCTCCTCCCGGCCGAAGACGTTTCGGTGCCCGACGAAACGGGCCGTGAACCGATCTCGAGCCCGGTCGATCCACGAACCCGGTGGGGCCGATCCCCGGCAGAGTCCGCGATCCAAGATCACCCACTCGCGGGCGAGCGAGGCGGCGGTCCGTGGGTCGTGGGTGACGAGCAGCAACGGGAGGCGTTCCTGTTCCAGCACCTCGCGGAGCACAGCGGAGAGCGCGGCGACGCTCTCTACGTCGAGCGCGCCGAGCGGCTCGTCCCACAGCAGCAACTTGGGACCGGCGGCGAGCGCCCGGGCCATCGCGACCCGCTGGCGTTCGCCCGAACTTAGACGATACGGTCGCCGGTCGGCGACGGCGGCCAGCCCGAACCGCTCGAGCCACGGTTCGGTGCGGACTCGCCAATCGTCGTCGCCGCGGATCCAGAGCGGGTAGCCAACGTTCTGCCGCACGGACCGCCGTTCAAACAGACCGAGACCGGGCGGGACCCATCCGAACTGGCGACGCTCGGGAGGGGTCGATTCGATCCGGTGCCCGTCGAACGAGATCGTGCCCCGCCGGATCGGCAGGAATCCCGCCACCGCCCTCAAGAGCGTCGTTTTCCCGGCCCCGGACGGACCGATCAGGGCGGTCGCGGTCCCCGGCTCGACGGCCACCGAAACCGGACCGAGCCGGAACCCGTCGCGGACCACTTCGAGCTCGTCCACCCGCAAGCCGCCGCCGGTCATCCTCCGCCTCCGAGGGGGCCGAACCGCGGGGCGGCTCCGGCGAGCGCCCGGACGGCGAGGAAGATCGCCAGCGCGACGAGCACCAGCAAGGCGGATGCGGCCGTGGCGCCCGCCAACCCTCCCGTTCCGTAGAGGTTGTAGATGTAGACCGACGCGGGGCTCGTGACCGGCCCACCCCAGCCGGGACCGGGATAGACGGCGGCGGCCAAGATGAGGAACCCCCCAACCTCGCTCACCCCCCGGGCCCACATCAGTAGCCCACCGGTGAGGACCCCGGAGGCGGCGTGCGGCAGCGAGACGCTCCAAAACGCTTCGGCCGGCGTTGCCCCGAGCGATCGAGCGGCCTCGACCGCCCCTCGGTCGAGCGACCGGAACGCGTTCTGGCTCGCTAGGACGACGTACGATGTGCCGACATACAACATCACCAGCACCACGCCGGCCGGGTGGTCGAAGACCGGCAGCCCGACCGCGGAGGCCGCCTCGCCGAGCGGGGTGCCCGGTAGAAAGACGAGGAGCAGCCCGAGGCCGACGACGAGATGGGGAATCATCACCGGCAGGAGCACGATCGATTCGATCAGGCTCCGGCCCCGGAACTCGAACCGGGCGAGAAAATAGCCGAGCGGCACTCCGAGGAGAAGCCCGATGGCGACCGCGATCGCGGAGGCGAGGAGCGTGAACTCGATCGACACGACGAACCCTTGGTTCGCGAGAGCGGCGAAGATCCCCGCCGATCCCGCCGTCCAGAAGAGCGCCGCGATCGGGAGCACGAACAACAGGAGGAGCGACGCCGAGAGGACTCCTCCCAGCCCGTAACCAAGGCGCACGGTCCGACCGCTCGCGATAGCCGGGTCGCGCACGTCAGATCAACGCCGCGAGGTAGGAAGGGAGGGAAGGGACCCCGTTCGGGGCGATCCCACTGAGCGCCCCCGGTAGATCGCTCGGATGGTCGGCCCAGATCGGATTCAAGAGGAGGAACCCGGCGCGCTCCCAGGCGCTCGCCGAGGAGTTGGCAAGCAGAAACCCCACGAAGGCCACGCCGAGGGGAAAGTCCGGCGCGTTGGCCGGCACGGTGACCGCAAACAGGACCGGGGCGCCCCGCTCGATCACCGCCGCCGAGCCGTTCAGGACCTCAGTCGATACCGCGCCGTACGCCTGCACGTCGGCCGACGTCACGCCCCCCAGGTTGACGGCTACGGGCAAGCTCACGTTCGCCAGGTGCTCCAAGAACGCGTACGATCGGTAGACGAAGTACGCCTGCACCTCGTCCGTCCGGAGCACAACGGCCGCCTGGGTCTCGGGGACGATCTTGGTCGAGGAGGTCGGGACCGCGAACCCGCCGATCCCGCCCGAGTAGAAGTGACGGAAGAATTGGCCGTTCGCGTGCAGTGCGTCATCCTCGAGCTCCAGCACGAAGATCGCGTTCGCCCCGAGCGGGTCCGAGCTTGCGTTCGGCGCCCCCAGAGTCACCCCGGGTTGCTCGAGCCGTGTCGGCCAATTCGTGCTGTTGAGCCCCTGCAAGGGACTCCCCGACTGATTGTTGTACGCAAGAACGAGCGGGTCGGAGGCGAAGACGAGCTCGAAGCCGGCGGCTCCGTTCGATTCCAGCCACTGCGGAATCACCCGGAAATCCGCCGCGAGAAATGCGTCGTAGGGCGATCCGGGAGTACGGACGGCGATCGCGCCGTCCACGCTCCCTTCGTAGAGCTGGGCGGCCAGTGGGGCGGCAACCCCCGGCGTCTCGTTCGCGAACTGTGCCGCGAGCGACGGAAGGAACGGGGCGAGCGTGCCGGCTGCGGCGAACGCGAGCGGGCCGGACGAAGCCGCAGGCGACCCGCCCCGGATCCACCATCCGGCGGCGAATCCGCCGGCGATGGCCAGCGCGGCGAGGCCGATGACGGCCAGCGTGCGAGCGAACGGGCGCATCGATGTTAAAAAATCTGACATCGCTTAAGGGTTGCGCCGGACCTCCGAGCCCCGATCCGCGGGTTCGAGGGAGCGCCGAGCCCCGATCGATCGGGCCGTTGGCGCGACCGTTATGCGCGCCGAGGAGTGCGGCTCTTCGGAGCGGGCGATGCGGCCGGGGGAGCGGAGCCATCGAGAGCGATTCGAATCGTTCCTCGAGGTTTGGCTCGCGCTGGCGGACGACCTCGAGTCCGGGGAATCGGTCGTCGTCGTAGAAGGGGAGCGGGATCGCCTCGCCCTCGAACGACTCGGCCTCCGCGTCCCGCTCGCCGTGCTGCACGACGGCCAGTCAATTTCGGCCTTCGCCGAGGGAGTCGCCCGCGGCCACCGCCGGGTGATCGTCCTCACGGATTGGGATCGTAAGGGCGGGGTGCTCGCTCGCCGCCTCTCCGAGCAGCTGGCGGAGGGCCCCGCGGTTCCGGACCTGGAGTGGCGGCGACGGCTTGGCCAAGCGCTCGCGGGAGAGATCGTTCACGTGGAGGGGCTCTACCGTTGGGCGCGTCGCACGGCCGAGCGGCTCCGCGAGGATCTCTCGGGTCGGCTCTCCTAGGCGGCCGCCGCGCCGGGCGGCCCGCGGTGATCGCCTACGGGATCACCTTGGTCTGGGTGCGGCGCTCCGCGCGCCGGTTCCGGGCCCGCGACGGGCGCATGCGCTCCGCGCCCTTCCCTCGCCACCGGAGCCCGCGGCCTTCGCGGCCGGCGCTCGTGAGCCCCCGGTAGACGCGCCCCCGGTGGTTCGGACCGGCAATCCACCCGATCTTCGGGTCCGCGACAATCGCCGGGTGCGACGGATCGACGAGGATCACCTCGTAGAACTTCTGCTGCCCGTCCTCTCCGACCCAGTACGAGTTCAGCACCTCGAGGTTTGGATAATGTTTCTGGGCGCGCTCCTCCGCAATCCGTCGAAGGCTCTTGGCCAGCGTCATCCGGACGATACCCTTGTGCTTGGGGCGGCGACCGGCGCGAATCGCCCGCTTCCCCTGGCCGCCGCGGCGGACCCGGACGCGAGCGACGACGAACCCTTCCTTCGCCCGGTACCCCATCGCCCGGGCCCGGTCGAGCCGCGTCGGATGGTCGAGCCGGGTGACCGAGTGCTCCCGACGCCAGTCGAGGAGCCGCTCGTGGCGAACGGCTTGGCCCTCGGGGCCGAGCGTCTGCCGGAACGAAATCGCCATCCGGTGGTAGGCCGAGACGGACATGAGAAGTGGGGCGGGGACTCGGGAACCCGTTATAAGTTTAATCCGTCGCGCGCCCCGGTCGGGCCCGTTTGTCCGCCGTGACGCCGAGCTTCTCGAGCAGCTCTCGATGCTCCCGGGAACTGATCCACTCGACGCGCAGGTAGTCGACCAAGAAATCCTCCGGGATCCCGAGCTGCCTCGCTTCCTCCACGACAAATCGGTACGCGTCGACTTCGGTCCATCGCCGGACGTACGACGTCTGCCGATCGAATAGGTTCGCCCCGTCCCGGCGCTGCCGAACATGGCAGAGCTCATGGAACACATCGAGGTACAGCGTGACGAGAGGGCTCTTCCTCAGGTGGGGTTCGCCGACGACGATGCAGTCGAGTCCGGGAACGACCCGCGGATGCCAATCGCGAGGCGCCCCCGGCGGGATGGCGTGCGGCGCCACATACATCCAGAGATCCTCCGCTACGAGGTCGATGCAGGTCTCCGAAAACAACCGTTCGCGCTTCTCGGGGTCCGGCTCCAGGCGCGTCGCGAGCGGAAGGCGGTCGAGGCCGGGGAACGCCGTCAGAATCGGGTGCCGCCCGAGGGGCAGACGGCGGTCGACCGCAAAGCCCGGGGGGAGAAGGGAGTCGTACGGCGACGTTTCGACGGTCGGCTCCATCCGACCCGGCGACGCGGCCGCCCTCATAAGGCTAAGCGGGACGGTGGACTTCCGGGAACGCGACAACGGATGACCGACCCGGCCGAGCCTATTCCATTCCACGAACTCGCGGGCGTTTCGATCGGCCACGCGACGGCGGGCCGTTCGGGGGTCACCGTTATCCGATTCTCCCGAGCCGCCCCGACGACGGTCCGCGTGCTGGGGGGAGCCTCGGCGACGTACGACCTCGCCTCGTTGGCCCTCGACGCGACCTTCGGCCGGCGTTGGGCGATCTTCCTCTCCGGCGGGAGCGTCTATGGGTTAGACGCGGCGAGAGGAGTACGCGAAGCGGTGCTCGCTGACGGCGGCGGGTCTACCGTCTTCCGGTCAACCCGCCGGATCGCCCCGATCTCCGGCGCGGCCTTGTTCGACCTTCCGTTAACGACCGGCCGACTCCCGAACTACGCCCGTCTCGGCCGGTCCGCGACGGAACGGGCCGACCGGCGTCCCTTCGCGCTCGGTCGGGCCGGAGCGGGGAAGGGGGCCACGGTCGGCAAATATCTCGGCCGATCCCGCGCGATGCCCGGGGGGCTCGGCGCCTTCGCGCGGCGGACCCGCGCGTTCGGTGGGGTCGGCGTATTGGTCGTGGTCAACGCGGTCGGAGCGGTGGTCGACCCGAGAACCGGGTCGTGGATCGCCGGGGCTTGGGACGATAGCGGGCGGATCGATCCCCCGCCCGCGCTCGGCCGCGACGTTCATAGCGATCCGGGGACGACCTTAGCGGTGGTCGTGGTCGAGGCCGACGTCGACCGTTCGACGCTGGACCGGATCGCCGCGGTGGCCGCGGGCGGACTAGCCCGAGCGATCGTCCCATTCGCCTCGGCAGTCGACGGGGATGTGGTGTTCGCCGCGTCGACGCAGGCCGTCCGCCGGCGGTGGCGCGCCCGCCTCCCGGTCGAGGCCGCGAGCGCGCTCGGTAGCCTCGCCGGCCGCGTGGCGACGGAAGCGGTCTTGACGGCGTTCGGCATCGACCCGACGACCGGGCCGTAGCGGACCGATCGAAAGCGCCCGTCGACAAGAAAGGGCAGGGAAGCTCGACGGCGATGTCCGCTGGATCGGAGAGATCCCTTACGGCGAGCTCGGCTCCGGGGATTGAGAACCCCCGGTCCGGGGAGCGTCGGCCGGCTCCCAGGGGAGCCGAGAGACCGGAGGGGGCACCACTTTCGCGGTCGCGTGGCTCTCCGTGGAGACCGTGCGTTCGAGATACGTCGCGATCTCTCGGACGAGGCGGGTCAGCCGGGGCATCTCCTCGGGCGGTACTTCCGTCGGGGTTTCCCAGACCAGGGCCGCGCCGCCGCTCGTCGGGTACAGGCGGTAGGTGATTTCGGCGGCGCTCGGAGGCACCGCCGGATTCATCCGTTCGAGCCGGCCGATCAGCCGGCTCTCGGGCGGATCCGTCGATTCCGTCCGCTCGACCGTATAGCCGAGCGACGCCAAGTACTGGGCGACGTAGCCCGCGAACCGCTCTCGGCCGATGCCCCGGACTCGAAGCCACTCAGTGGACGTGGGTGCCATGACGCCTTTCCGCGACCGCTCGGTCGACCAGCTTGAGGAATCCGAGCAGCATTCGATACTCGGCTTCGCTGGGAGTCGAACGGCCCAAGGTGCGACGAATCAGGAGGATTAAACCCCGTCGTTTGTGGGCCGGATAGCCGAGACGCGGCAACAGGCTCGCCAACCGAGCCAAAAACAGCTCCTTTTCCCGTCCGTTCAGCTCGATCACCTCGGGCGCGGGCGTCGTCACGTCGACCGCACGGGTCGATAGCGCCCGATGGAGCGCATAGAGGACGATCGCCGCCGCGTGGGAAAGGTTGAGCGTCGGAAACTCGCGGCGGGCGGGAATGTGGACCAGCAGATCGCAAGCGGCGAGCTCCTCTCGGGAAAGGCCGTTGTCCTCCGGCCCGAACACGATCGCGACCTCGCCGTCGACTGCGGCCACGATCTCGGCCATCCGTTCGGGGCTGACCGATCGCCGCAGGAATGTCCGCGAGCGTCCCGTGGAAAGGTCGGTCGTCCCGACCACGAGGTCGGCGGTCTCCAGCGCGGCCGACAGCGTCGGAGCACGCTGGGCGGCTCGGAGCAGCGGAAGCCCTCCCATCGCACGGCGGCGGGCTTCCGCTCCCACCGGCCCGCGAGGCGCCACGAGGACGAGGCGCTCGGCCCCGAAGTTCCGGGCCGCCCGCGCGACCGCCCCGATGTTCCCGTCCTCTTTCGGGCGGATCAGGACGACCGACAACCGGGCGCTCATCCGCTGGTCCCACCGCTGAACAGCCGACGCACCATCCAATCGGGATCGAACGGACGGAGGTCGTCGTATCCTTGGCCGGTCCCGACAAAGACGATCGGCCGGCCGGTGACGTACGTCGCGCTTAGGGCGCCTCCGCCCTTCACGTCGGCATCGAGCTTGGTCAGCACGAGACCGTCGAGTCCGAGGGCCTCGTGAAACCATTTGGACTGCTCTGCCAGGTCGTTCCCGCTGAGGGCGTCCCCGACGAAGAGGGTGAGGTGAGGCTGGACGATCCGTCGGATCTTCTTCGCCTCCTCGATCAGGTTGTCGTTGGTATGTTGCCGCCCCGCCGTGTCGACGAGCACCACGTCGAGGTGCTTCGCCCGGGCGTGGGCCACCGCATCAAACGCCACGGCGGCGGGGTCGCTGCCGGGTTGCTGACGGACGACCCGGATTCCCAGCCGTTCCCCGTGGACGAGCAGCTGCTCGATCGCCCCGGCCCGGAACGTGTCGCCGGCCGCGATCACCGACGACAATCCTTGGCTACGGAGCCAACCGGCCAGCTTCGCAATGGTCGTCGTCTTTCCGGAGCCGTTGACTCCCACAAACAGCACGATGAACGGTTTGGGCTCCTGGGCCCGCACCCGCGCGACCAGGTCGATGGGTGGCCGGGCGAGGATCGAACGGACCGTCCGTTCGAGCGAGCCGCGGACCGCTTGTTCGAGGTCGGCGCCCCAGCGCAGCCGGCGGCCGGCGAGCGTACGGGATAGGTCCCGGCGGATCTTCTCCACGACCCGCAGGGCGACATCGGACTCCAGTAGCGCGATCTCGAGGTCGTCCAACACCTCTTCGAGCGACGCTTCACGCACGCGCCGGGACCAAAGCCCCTCGGCGAACCCAAGGTCCGAATCGTCGGCGAGAGAGGTGCGTTCCGGAGCGGTCGATGGCGCTTCCCGATCCGAGGTCTCCGACTCGCGGCCCTCGGCTTCCGACCCCGGCCGCTCGACGGCGGGCGATCGCTTCCGAAGTCGCGCCCTAATCGCTGCCCACATCCGGGCTATCCGATGGTCCGCTGGCTCCGCCCGACCCGTCGCCCGACGCCTCCAGCCGACGGTTGATCAGCTGGATCCTCGCTTCCAGCGCCTCGATTTGGCCCTCGATTTCCACCGTGGCCTTCGCAATGCGCTCCGCCCGCTCCTTGAGGCGCTCGACGACGGCTTCCCGCGGAAGCTCGACGACGATACCGGACCCAATGCCGACCAACACCGGCGTCCGCGCTTCGGCCGTGCCTCGGACGTAGGTCTCGGCCCCGATCGGGAGGAGATACTCTCGGCCCGGGGCCCCCTCTTCGATCCCTTCGAGGGTGCGGGCCGCCCGGTCGTGGTCTTGCCGGGACGACGTCAGCATCTGGTGCTGCTGCACCAACGCGGCGAGCTGGCTCCGATACGCCTCCAAGCGATAGAGGTCCTCTTGGACCTTCTCTTCGGTTGACCGCGTCGGCCCGGAGCCGGCATCGGCGGTCATGGGCGGGCTCCTTCCGCCACCTCGGTGATCCGGATCAGGTGGCGTTGGATGTGATGACATCCGCCGATCTGGGAAAGAGCCCACTCCTTGGCCCGGTCGGGGGACGACGCCTCGCAGACCTTGGTGAACGGCTGCCAGTAGCCCCGTCGCGCATAGAAGCTCCCGCGAACCGCGTACGTCGGCACGGAAAACTCTCCTCAGGGTGGGCGGCGCAGAAACGGGGTCTAGATAACCTTTCCAAGACGGCCGTCACGAACCCGGGCTCCCCGAGGGGAGGCGAGCCGAAAGCGTCCGTGCGCCCGGCGGAGCGAAACCGCGGGGGAGGGGCTCGGGGAGAGCCCGGGAAAGCGCTCGCTCACGGTTCGTGTTCACGGGCGGCCAGGAATCTCTCCCTCGCTCGGAATCCCGCGAGCTGACGAGCCCTCAGCCGGGCCGCCGACCCCGCGTCGAGTCGGATGGCGATCCCGGAGCCACGGCTCGGAGAGGGGACCTCAGTAGTCGTCGTAGAAGGCCCTGGCGGTGAGCTCTCCGACGGGACTGTCGGGCCGGCGGCCGCGTTGGGGGCCAGGGCGGTCTCGAGCTTCTGCTGCGTCAGGCGAGGAGAGCGACGATCGACTCCCATCGGTCCATTACCTCCTCGTCGGTCCATCCGACCGTGGGCGAAAAGACGACCCGATCGCCCCACCGTTCTCGGGCGGCCGGATACTCCTCTACGGACAGCGGAAGTACCACGGCATCGGCGCGATATCGGGTCGCGACCTCCGCCAATCGATCGGTCCAGTCGCCGGTCGAACAACGTTCGGTCGGCGGGTCCAGCTCGAACCGGCCGAGCACTTGGTCGACCAACGGCGCCCCTTCCTCCGACACGACGAACGCCGTCCGACACCCCCGCTTCATCATCAAGAACGCGCCGACCGCGGCCCGGGGTCCGTCGACGTACGCAGCCACGGAGCCTGCCACGCCGAGCGGGAGGCCGCCGGGTCCTGGAGTACGCCCCACGGAAAGATAGGCGCGGGCATCGCGTACCTCCACGAACAGTTCGAAATCGGGTCGGTCGAGGTCGACCCGGATCGCCCGATCGGCGAAGGCCGAGAGGAAGCGGCCGCCCACCGTCCGGGCCAGCTCCTGGCTCGTGAACGAGTGGGACCCGGTCCGACGGGCACGGACCGCGATCGAGGTCCCCGGACCGATCTTCGGCTCAGCGATCTGGATCGCGGCTTGGGCGATCGCTTCGGGATCCGCCGGAGTCTCGACCACCGCGCTCACGGACGTGATGCCGAAAACCCGTCGGATCACCCCGATCGCCTGGGGCCCGTCGTTGACTTCCGCGTAGAGGTGGCCCCGATCGGAACGGAGGCGGCCGATGATCCCCTCCCGGGCGAACTGCTCGAGAAGGTTACGTCTGAGCTGGGTCTCGAACGACCGACGAACCGGCGGACTCTTGAGCGTCAATTCGCCGTAGCGAATCAGGAGCGTTTGCGTCATGCCGGAACGGTTAAGATGGGGGCGCCGTTAAAACGCTCCTCCCCCCCGAAGGCGTCGATGGCAACGGATCTCTCCTGGGAAGATTGTGATCCATGGGAGGCGTTCCTCCCCCGGGTGGCCGAGGCGCTTTCCGCGGCCGCCCGACGCGCCGGAGCGGAGATTCCAGCGGCCGAGCTCCGGGGTCAGCTCGAATGGGGCAACAGCGAGCAGGCCGATGTGGCGTTCCCGGCGCACCGGCTAGCGCGCACCGTCGGACAGGACGCCCGGGAATTGGCCCTCCGCATCGCTCGAAACGTGCCGTCCACCGTCGGCGTGGACCGCGTCGAATCGACCGGGGCGTTCGTGAACGTGACGCTCGACGCCGAGCGGTTCATCGACCGAACCTTGACGATCATCCGCGATCGCGGGGCGCGGTACGGAGGAGGTCCGGCCCGGCCCGGCGTCTCGTGCATCGAGCACACGAGCGCCAATCCGACCGGCCCGTTCCATATCGGTCGGGTCCGCAATGCGATCCTCGGGGACACCCTTGCCCGGGCGGCCCGGGCCAGCGGGGAGAAGGTCGTCACCCAATACTACGCCGACGATCTCGGCCGCCAGTCGGCGATGATCACCTGGATCTGGTCGAAGCCGATCGATCGATGGCCGGAAGCGATTCGGGCCGCGCTCCCGAACGGGGCGGAGGCGACCGAGGAAAAGCCGGATCGCCGTCTCGGGCGGCCGTACCCGTTGGTGAGCCAGTACGTGAAGAACCACCCGGAGGCGGCGGAGGAGGTCGGCCGCCTCGTCCAAGATCTGGAAGGCGGCCGGGCGCCTCCCACCCATCGGCAGCTCGCCGAAGAGATTCTCCGAGGGATGTGCGCGTCGCTCCGTCGGCTGGGAATCGAGTTCGACGAGTTCGTCTGGGAATCGTCGCTCCTTGCAGATGGGTCGGTCGAAGCCGTCGTTCAGCGTTTGAAGGCCGCCCCGCACGCCGTGCGGGAGGCGAACGGTGCGTGGGCGATCGACGCGAGCGGCTATGGGCTCCCCAAGGAAAGCCCCCGGATCATCTTCCTCCGTCACGATGGGACGACGCTCTACACGACCCGGGATGTCGCCTACCATCTAGAGAAGTTTCGCCGGTTCGATCGGGTCGTCGACGTGCTGGGACAGGATCATCGTCTGCACGCCCGGACCTTGGACGCTCTCTTGGCCGAAATCGGCGAAGGTCGCCGCCCCGAGTATCTGATCTACCAGGACTTGGTCTTGCCGGGAGGCGGGCGGATGTCGACCCGGGGCGGGTCGGCGGTCTGGCTGGACGACCTACTCGACGAAGCGGTGAAGCGGGCCCGGGACGAGGTTCGCCGGCGTCGCACGGACCTCGCTGACGACGCCCTCGATGCCATCGCGCAAGCGGTCGGTGCCGGCGCGGTCCGCTACCACATCCTCCGGGTCGCTCCCGATAAGCCGGTCCAGTTCCGGTGGGAAGAAGCCCTCAGCTTCGAAGGGCGGGCGGGCCCGTTCCTCCAGTACGCCTATGCGAGGGCCGCCAGCATTCTCCGAAAGTCAGGAGTCGCCCGAGCCGTCGGCCGATGGACGGCGTCCGACCTCCTCGGAGTCGAGGAACGAGCGCTCGTCAAGATTCTGTCCCGGCTGCCGTCTCTCGTGGCCCACGCGGCCCGCAGCGGTCAGGTCCATTCGCTCGCGGGATTCGCCCACGACATCGCGGACCGATTCAACCGATTCTATCATGCGGTGCCCGTGCTCGGGAGCGGCGATAAGGAGGCGAGCCGACTCGCCCTCGTCGAAGCCACCTACCAGACGCTCGGCAATACTCTCGATCTGATCGGGGTTCCTCGTTTGGAGACGATGTAACGCTTCGAAGGCCGGGTTCAAATACCCGTCCCGAGCGATGGAGCCTAGATACGGGGCCATGGGAGTCTGGGCTGACTTCAAGAAGTTCGTCAACCAAGGAAATTTCGTCACGATGGCCGTCGCCTTCGTGGTGGGTCTCGCGGTCTCGTCCGTCGTCACCACGACCGTGAGTTCCGTGGTCAATCCGTTGATCGGGACGGCGTTCCATGCCAACTTCGATTCCATCGGGAACGTGACCGTCCGGGGTAGCACGTTCACGTTCGGCGCGCTATTGGGCGCGAGAT
>JAKAWP010000015.1:2597-13514 GCA_021816955.1 Thermoplasmata archaeon | reverse complement strand
TCCGATCTCTCTCCGTGATCTTCTTCGGGCTCGTCTACCCGATGCAAAAGGTCCAAGAACGACGTCATCCGAAGCCTCCGGCGGCTCCTCCTCCGCCCACGCGCAACTGCCCGGCCTGCTACTCGACCATCGATGCGCGGGCGACCCGCTGCCCCCAATGCACGAGCGAAGTGACCCCGGTTCCCCCGAAGTGACGCATCGATCGCGCGCGGCCGTCGGACGATCCCTTCGGCTTCCGTCGCGAAGAGTCACCCACCCACCTTCCGACCGGACGATGCCCGATTGACGTCCGTGGTCCGGCATAGGCCCGGACGACGAGGAACCGGCCGGCCGGTGCATCGAACGACCCGAGTCCGACCTGCGCCGCGGAACATTGGGGGGAATGAGGAGTAGATGGCGGGCAGGCGCTCCCGCACCGAAGGACGACCAACCGGACCGGTCGCTCTCTACGTTCACCGCGGAGGCCGGGGGCCCCGCTCGGAATGGCACGCCGCGCCGTCGGTGTGCCGTTCACGACCGTTTCTCTGGGGTCTCCAACCCCCCCCAGGGCCGTTCGCTGGCTTGATAGCGACGGGTCACCGGGGCTCGGCTCACGGGGGCAACCCTTGGGCGTGAGGGGGAGGAGGGGGCCGATCCCGGACGCTCGCCTCAATCGGGGTCGAGAGGGTCAGAAACCCCGGCGGCCCGGAAGCCTTGCGCGCGAAGCCGGCAGGCGTCGCACTTTCGACACGGTCGAGCGCCGCCTCGATAACAGCTCCAAGTGAGCCGCCAAGGGACCCCGAGGCGCTCCCCGAGCCGGACGATCGCCGCCTTCGATCGGCGGAGAAGAGGCACCTCTACCCGGATCGATTCGCCCTGCTCGACGCCCCGGCGGGTCGCGACCCGGGTCAGACGGGTGAACGCCCGGAAGTACTCCGGCCGACAATCCGGGTACCCCGAGTAATCGATGGCGTTGGCTCCGATGTAGATGTGGCCGAGCCCGTGGCTCTCGGCATACCCAAGGGCCAACGCCAACAGAATGGTGTTGCGCGCCGGAACGTACGTGCTGGGAATCGTCGACGGGGAACGTCGGCCGGTCGGCAGGGCGGCGTGCCGATCGGTCAACGACGACGCCAGCCAGGGCCCGATCGGAACGGTCACGACCGCATGGTGGCGGATCCGGTAGTAACGGGCGAGGCGTTTCGCCGCGGTGAGCTCTCGGGCGTGCCGTTGGCCATACGCGACGCTCAGGGCATGAACGGGAGGATGGACGGCGAGAGCCAGGCCGAGACACGTCGCCGAATCCATACCGCCCGACAAGAGCACGACCGACCCGGACCGGCGGTGCGACCGGGCCGGCGTCATCGCGCGCCTCCGGCCTGCAAGATAAGCGCGACGATCGCGATGCTCGAGAGCATCCCCAAGAAGTTCGTTCCTCCCTTCGTGAGCCAGCCCCGATTCTCGAGGGTGTCCCCGAGGATCGAGTCGATCTGACAGCCGAGGAATCCGGCCAAGGCGGCGAAGAGGACGAAGCTCGCGGTCGGCAAGGGCCCTCCCAACGCGAGGAAGAGGCCGGCCGCGACCAAGGCCGTCGCGATTGCTCCGACCGCCGCCCAACCCTCGCCCTGGACCGAGACACCGCCGTTGGTTCCGGGCGGCACCGGTCGGCCCGTGATGATGCTGCGCGCCTGTCCGCTCAACACGCCGAGTTCGCTCGCGAAGGTGTCCGAGGTTCCGAAGGCGAGAGCGCCGGTGTACATCCACATGAGAGCCGGGGCGGGAACGGTGGCCGGGCTCACCGCGGCGAGGACCACGAGAGCGGTCGGAGCGAGAATGTGGGAGAGCACGTTGGATACGCCGCGCTCCCCGTGACGACCCTCCTGGAGTTGGGCCAACTCCTTTCGATGGAAGCCGACCCGGGTCGCGAGGGAACTGGCGACCACAAACAACACGAGCAGGGCGAGGTAGGCAAAGCCGGCCAAGACCACGATCACCGCGCCGAAGGCCGCGGCGACCGCCCCGCCGAACCCGGTGAGCGCCCGTGCCCGGACGGCGAGCCCCGCGAGCCCGACGGTGATCCCGACGCCGATCAAGCTCGGCACGAGGGCCAGCACCATGACGGCGCGCGAGCCTCCCTGCCGCTTAATTCCTTCTCACCGTCGAACGGGAATCGGGGGAGCCGTTCACCCGCGAGCGAGCACGCGGGCGACGGCGAGCAGAAACGAGCGAGCGACGATCTCGGGGACCGCCGAAGCCCACGGCTCGTCGGCCGCGTCGTGCTCATGGTTGGGGGCCGGCACGAGAGCGGTGATGAGTCCGAGGCGCTGACCGGCCGCGATGTCAAGCCCCCGGTCTCCGATGATCGCACTCCGCGCGAGGTCAAGCCCGAGCTCTTGCTCCGCGCGCCGGAAGAGGGCAACGCCGGGTTTGCGACAGTCGCACCGCTCGTCAGGCCGATGGGGACAATAGTAGAAGGCATCGACCCGGCCGTGCGGCGGCAATCGCTCGTTGAGTTCGGCGTGAATCCGCTCCACATCCTCCGTTCGGTAAAGTCCCCGGCCGATCCCCGACTGATTCGTGATACAGACCACGGTGAAGCCGTGGGCGTGCGCGAGCTCGAGCCCTTGGCCGACCCCGCGAAAAAGCTCGAGTCGTTCCGGGTCCGATAGGTAGTGGAGATCGACGTTCAGGGTGCCATCCCGGTCCACGAACAGCGCCGGTCGGCGGCCGACCTTGGAGTCCCCCGAATGGGCCGTTCGGGACGGCATCAATCGGTCTAGTCGCTCGGCACGATAACTGCTCGGGGTCCCGGGGCATCTTAAGGAGGCCCGCGCATCGAAGTCGACCCATGCCGGACGAGGAGGACGCCGCCTACCGACAGCTCGACCTCGCGCTGCAGGATGCACTGACTCCCGTGCGGCAGTTCCCGGGCGAAGTCAGCGTCCTCTTTTCGGGTGGCGTCGACTCGTCGCTCTTGGCGCATGCGCTGGCCGCCGACCGGACGGTCGGACTATTCACCATAGCCGCCGCGGGCGCCGAGGAGCTCGCGGTGGCCCAGCGGGCGGCGGAACTCCTGGGGATCCGCTGGGCGTCTAAGTCGCTCGATCGTCGGCAGATCGAGCGAGCGATCGACCGGTGGGGGACGCTCCTCCCGCGACCGTGGACCCCCGAGTGGGAAGCGAATTTGACGGTTCTCTTAGCGGCTGACCTCGCGCCGGCTCCGATGGTCGTCGTCGGTCAAGGCGCGGACGAGCTCTTCTTGGGCTACGACCGCTACCGCCGGGTGTCCGAAGCCGAACGTCGCCGGCAGTCCGAGGACGACCTCGCCCGGGCCCGATCGGTGACGAAGGGCGTGGTGGGTCCGCTCGTGGACAAGATCGGAAAGAGCCTGGTCGCGCCGTATCTCGCGGAACCGTTCATCCGAGCCGTCCGATCGATCCCGTGGGAAGCGCACGCGCCCGGCGCGCTCACCAAACCGGTGCTCCGGTCATGGGCCGCCCGACGGGGGTTGCCGCTCGCGGTGATTTCGAGACCGAAACGAGCGATCCAGTACAGCACCGGAACGCACCATTGGTTCCGAGAACGCGCCCAGCCGGTCCGACGGCCGGGGGCACGCTAATATAGCGAGGACCGGCTCGCCGCTCGTGGCCGACAGCAGTTCGGACCTTCTCTGCCCGATTGAGTTTCGATACGGACGCCCGACGGTTCGCGCCCTCTTCACTCGGCAGGCCCGTCTCGATCGGGCGCTGCAGGTGGAGGCGGCGCTCGCTCGGGCTCAGGCGTCGGTCGGCCTGATTCCCGCGGAGGCCGCCGAGGCGATCGCGCGCGCCGTCGATCGGCACGCGGTCCGTCTCGAACGAGTGGATGAGCTGGAGGCGGAGCTCCGCCACGACGTGATGGCGATCGCCCGGGCGTTGGCGGAGGCGAGCGGCCCCGCCGGCGCTTGGGTCCATTTCGGAGCCACGAGCGCGGACATCACCGAGACCGCCCTCGCGATCGAGCTCCGGGAGTCGATGGGGGTGCTGGCCCAGGATGTGAAGGAGCTCGTCGGCACGTTGATGGAGCGGGCCCAGCAACATCGCGCGACGCCCGAGATCGCTCGCACGCACGGTCAGTTCGCCGTTCCCCAGAGCTTCGGCTACAAGCTCGCGGTGGCCGCGGCCGAATTCGGCCGCCACTGGACGCGTCTGAAGGAAATCGCCCCCCGCGTCGCCGCCGGGAAGATCGCGGGAGCCGTCGGAACGGGCGCGGGTTACGGCCCCCGCGCGAGCGAAGTAGAGGCGCTCGCCCTTCGGCCGTTCGGCGTGATCGCCGACGAAGCGCCGACCCAGCTGGTCGGGCGCGACCGGCTCGCCGAGTTCACCAATTGGGCCGCGCTCGTCGCCGCCTCGGCCGAGCGGTGGGCCACGGAGGTACGCAATCTGCAGCGCAGCGAGATCCGGGAGGTCGCCGAGCCGTTCGATGAGTCGAAGCAAGTCGGAAGCTCGACGATGGCGCAGAAGCGGAACCCGATGGCTTCGGAGACCGTCTCGAGCCTCGCCCGGCTCGTGCGCGCGCTCGCGGGGCCTCCGCTCGACAACATGATTCAATGGCACGAACGAGACCTCGCGAACTCCGCGAACGAGCGGTTCGTCGTCCCGCACGTCGTGGTGCTGCTCGATGACATTCTCCAGCGGCTCACGACGATCGTCCGCGGACTGACGATCGACGAGCGGCGAATGGCCGAGAACCTCGCGTCGGCAGCCGGCCTTCCGATGACGGAGAGCCTCATGCTCGCATTGACGGCGAAGGGAATGGCTCGCAGCGACGCCCACGAGCTGTTGCGGCAGATCACGCGACCGGGCGATGGACGGTCGCTCACCGAGCGCGCGCTCGCCGAGAGTCGAGTCACCCGTCTGTTGAGCCCCGAGGAGATCCGGGCCGCGACCGACCCCCGAACGTACGTCGCCGCGGCCGCCGCGAAGTGCGACCGCCTCCTCGCCCACCTCGAGCGGACGATTCTCTCGGCATGACCGGACCGGTCTGGGAAGGCACGATCACCGTCCGCTGTTTGAGCGGAAGGTGGGCGGACGCGCTCGAGCGGACGATGGCCCCGGAGGCGGCTCGTGAGGTTCCCCGAACGACGGCGACGGTACGTCGCTCGGGAGAACGAGAGGTCGTGATTGCGCTCACCGCCCGCGACACGGGCGCCCTCCGCGCCGGTCTCAATACCTACCTCGGCTGGATTGACCTCGCGGAGCGGACCGCTCGGGTCGCCCGCCAAGAGACGGCCTAGGGGACGACCGCTCCGAAGCGCTTATCTTCGGCGGGGAATCGCCGACGTCGTGGCGATTCCGGCCAAGATTCAGAACGACCTCAAGCAGTTCCAACGGCTCCAGCAAGAGCTCTCGGCGGTGTCGCAGCAACGGCTTCAGTTCGACCTCAAGCTTCGGGAACTCTCTCACACCCTCGAGGAGCTCAAGGGCGTGCCGGACGACGCGCCGATCTACCGGCCGATCGGCAGCTTACTCGTCCGCGCTCAAGGACGGAAGGAAGTCGAAAACCTTCTGACCGAAGAGAAGGAGACGCTCGAGGTCCGCCTGAAGGCGGTGGAGCGCCAGGAGAACCAGCTGAAGGAGCGCTACGCCACGATGCAAAGGGATCTCTCTCAAGCGCTCCAAGACGCCGGCCTCGTCGGCGGCACGGCCGAACCGTCGGGCTGAAGCGCTCTCGCTCTTCGTCAGTGCGTTCGGTGAACCAGGCGGTCGGCGATCTCTTCGATCAGGGGCTTACTGCGGGCAGGGAGGGTGGCGCTGCGAGCGAGCCGCCCTAAGGCCCGGCGCGTGAGACGCGAGATCGTTCGTTCCGAGTACGCGAGGCTGCCGGACGTCTGGAGGGCCGTTTGAGCCCGCCGGATCATCGTTCGTGAGGCGCGGGGGTTGCCGAGCACGGCCCGGACGGCGGCGCGCTCGCGGGGAGTCCCGGTCGAGAGCGCCCGCACCACGAGCAGGGTTCGCTTTCCCTCGGTCAGGTCGTTGGCGTCCTTGTCGAGTCGGCCGCCGCTCAGCCCGGCGCCCAGCACGTCGTCGCGCAGCTGGAAGGCGACCCCGAGATCGAGGGCGATGCGGCGGAGGTCGGCGAGCTGGGGGGGTCGCCACCCTCCGAGTAGCGCCCCGATCGCGAGAGGGCTCGCGACCGTGTACACCGCAGATTTGAGACGATGAACGATGCGCACATCGCGCTCGGTGACCGCCCGCGGATCCCAGGCGCCGTTCTCGATGTCGAGGATCTGGCCGTACGCCGTCCATTGCGTCATCCGGCGGTACTCGTCGAGCGCAGCGAGGCGGGCCCCGAGGGGAACCGGGCAGCTCAGCAACGCGCCGACCGTGAACGGCTCCTCGAGATCGCCGAGCGTGATCGCGAGCCCGGTTCCGTAGTCGGCGGCCCCCGGGCTACGAGGGTGGCGAGCCCATCGGGCCAGCTCGCGATGCATCGTCGGCCCTCCCCGTCGCTTCTCGCCGTGGTCGATGATGTCGTCGTGGATCAGCATCCAGCTCTGGAAATGCTCCAGGGCAGACGCCGCGGGCAGCGCGGGATCGGGCGCGCGTCCCGTGGCGACGTGATAGCCCGCGAGCACGCAGAGGGCCCGGAATCGCTTTCCGCCGCGCAGCGTGAACTTCTCCATCACGCGAAGATATCGTCGGACGCGACGGGGAGCGTCCCGGTAGGCCCCCATATACGTCTCCGCCAGATTGCGTTCGAGTTTGGGCAGATACCGCCCGAGCGCCGCGAGGTCCACGGGAGGGCCGGAGGCTCGACCATACACTTAAGCCCGCCGGCGACCGTTCGTCGATCGTGGGCCGCCGGGCGGGCGATCGTTCTTCCGTTCGCCTTCCCACGGCCGACCGAGAATCCGGCCAGACCGAGGCAACGCGATGATGGCGTCCGTTCCGATCGACACGGCGAAGGTCGCTGAGGCCGTCATCCGGACCCTCGGTCAGGAGCTGGTGACGGCGCGAAGCGTGGCCGGTGGAACGGCGGGGGAGACCCGCGACGGGTGGATCTACCTCGTCCTCGATGGCCGGGCGCTCCCTGAGCACCGGGCGCTGCTCGATCATGCCGTCGCGGAGGTCCGTCGTCGGCGCCTCCACCTGGCGATCCTGACCCCTCAACCGCTGCCGTCGCCCGAAGGGGAACGGGTGGCCGCGCACGGCGGCGCGGTCGTGTCGGGTTCCCGCTTCGCGCTCTTGTTGCAGGAACTTGGCCTCGAACGGTTCCTCCCGGTCTCGGACCGTCCGGGTCGAACGACCGAGCGACGGACGCTACCGAGCCAAGACCGTCTTTACGACTGGATGGAACGGGGGCGAAACTGGCTGGCGTGGGGTGTCCCGGCGATGGCCCTTCGATGCTTTCGCGAGGCCGCCCAACTGAAACCCGACTTCCTCCCGGCCCAGCTGGCCGAGGTTACTGCCTTGGCCGTCCTGGGCCGGTTCGACGTGGCGGAGGCACTGCTCGAACGGGTGACAAGGTCGAACGGAGAAACACCCGAGATAGAGCTGGCTCGCGTTGTTCTCCGTGCGCGAGGAAAGCACCCCGACAGCGAGGTCGAAGACCTGATCGCGTTGTCGGCGCGCCATCCCGAGAGGGCCGACGTCCGGGCCCACCTCCTCGCGGCCCGAATCGCCCGTCGGGAGTGGAGGGAAGGCCTTCGAACGGTGGAAGAACTCCTCGTGTCGTTTCCCGACGAACCGGGGATGCGGTTTCTCCGGGCCGAGCTGTTGGCCCGGCTCGACCAGTCGGCCGCGGCGGAGGCCGAACGGACGCGAGCCCGCTCGCTCGGGCTGGATCGCGAGACCGAAAGCCGGCTGCGAGCCGAGTTTCCCGATCCGTCTCCGCCGCCGGAGACGACCCCGCAAGCGTAAGAAGCGGCCGAGGGCCTGCAAGGGGAAACCGATGCGCATCGTTTCTCTGCTCCCCAGTGCGACGGAAATTGTCTGGGCGATCGGCCAGGGCCCGTCGCTCGTCGGCCGGAGCGACGAGTGCGACTATCCCGCGTCCGTCCGGTCGTTGCCGGTCGTGATGCGGGCCCGGGCGTGGGACGGGGAACGACCGTCGGCCGAGATTGATGCCCGCGTCCGCCGCTCGCTCGCGGGAGGGGAGAGCCTGTACGAACTCGACCTCGATCGGCTCGCCCAGTTGCGTCCCGATCTTCTGATCACTCAAGACCTATGCGCGGTCTGCTCGGTCACGGAGGCGGAGGTCCAATCGTCGTGCGCGGTCGCCGGGATCGCCCCTCGGATCGTTTCGGTGAGTCCAAGGACGCTCGACGACGTGGTCGAATCGTTCCGCACGATCGCGGCGGCCATCGGGGTGCCCGAGGCCGGCGACCGGCTCGCTCGCGAGTTTACGCGGCGGCTCGGGTCGGTTCGCCCGGGCGAGCACTCGCCGACGATCGCCGTGCTCGAATGGCTCGACCCCCCGATTGTGGCCGGGCTCTGGACGATCGATCTCATCGAGCGGGCGGGCGCCCGGCCGTATGGCGTCGCACGACCCGCTGCGCATCTCCGGACCACGTGGGATGCTCTCGAAGCGGACCCGCCGGACCTCGTCGTGGTGGCCCCGTGCAGCTTTCCGATCGAGCGAACCCGCCGAGAACTCGCGCGGGACCCGAACCTTTCGGAGCGCTTGGCCCGCATCGAGAGTCGCTTCGGCGTCTTGCTCGCTGATGAATCATACTTCAGCCGCCCCGGACCGCGATTGGCCGGCGCCCCGGAGCTGCTCCGTCAGGGTCTGTCGGGAGCGGCCCTCCCGCGATCGCGATTCAACGCCGAACGCCTGCGACCCCCGCTCGAGGTCTCGGCATGAGCTGGGGCCGCCCGGCCTACGCCCGGTGGACGGTGAGCCAGCCGCTCGTCCGCCCGCCCCGCACCTCCCGAACGGAGCTGCTCCATCTCGCCATCGCCTACGGGGTGTTAGTAGTCGACATGACGATCATTCTCGGCGGAGCGGGACTCTTGTACGCGGGCGGTACGGCGGGCGGCCTCGCCCGCGCGTTCGCTCCCTTGACCGTGGCCGTGGCGGCGATCGCGGCGCTGACCGGGTTTGTCGCTCACGAAATGGCCCACAAACTCGCGGCGCAACGGCGCGGAGTTTGGGCCGAGTTTCGGATGTCACCGTTCGGCCTCATCCTGAGCCTCGTCACGGCCACGGTCGGCTTCCTCTTTGCCGCGCCCGGCGCGACGGTCGTCGGGGGGCTCGACGACCGAGCGGGATGGGGCCGGACCGCGCTCGCCGGGCCGGCCTCGAATTTCGGCTTCGCGGCCGCCTTCTTGATCGGGGCCGCCGTCACCCAATTCGTGAGCCGCGCGCCGGTCGTTGTCGGCGCCCTTCTGCTGCTCACGTTCTTTAATGCGTGGTTCGGTACGTTCAACTTGATCCCGTTCGACCCGATCGACGGAGCCAAAGTGCGTCGGTGGAATACGGCGATCTGGGGACTGGCGTTGGGCGTGGGCGTCGTGCTGACGATCTACTCGTACCTCAGCCTGGCGACCGGAGCATTCGTGGGGTGACGCGACGATGAGCCGGGCGACCGTCACCGATCTCGGCGAGGCCCGCCGGATGATCGACCTAGACTTCCGAGATACCGAGGGGCTGATCGCGTCGTACCTCTTGCCCGAGGACGACGGCTGGAGCCTCATCGAAACCGGACCGACCACGTGTCGACCCGCCCTCCTGGCGGGCCTCGCGGAGGCCGGGGTGGATCCCGGGGAGGTCCGGCGGGTGTTCGTCACGCACATTCACCTCGATCACGCCGGCGGCGTCGGAGCGCTCCTCGAGGCGCTTCCGCACGCCACGTTCTATGCGCACCGCTTCGGGGTGAGCCATCTCGTCGACCCGACTCGGCTGGTCGCCAGCACCCGACGAACCTGGGGGGCGGCAGCCGATCGGCTGTGGGGAGAGATCGTTCCGGTCGATCCGCGTCGGATCCGGCCGCTCGACGGGGGAGAGCGGTTTCCGCTCCGCCAGGGCGAGCTGACGGTGCTCGCCACGCCCGGTCACGCCCGGCATCATTTGGCCTTCTTCGATACCCGACGCCGGGCGCTTTTCACCGGGGACGGGGCTGGAGTCCGGCTCGCGTCGAGCCCGCGGATCCGTCCGGCCGTCCCTCCGCCCGACCTCGACCTCGAGCAACTCTACGCGAGCTTGGAGGCGATGCGCCGCACCGACCCGGCCCTTCTCTTGTATAGCCACTTTGGGCCGAGCCCCCGAGGCGTCCAAGATCTCACGACCTACCGGGAGATCGTGGAAGAGTGGAGGGCCGTGGCCTACGACGCGGCGGTCTCGGCTCCCGACCCGGTCGTGATCGCCGCTCGACTGCGCGAGCACGAGGAACGTCGGCTGAGCGCGCTCGGGGTCTCTCTCACGGCCGCCGATCGCGCGTCGCTCGTCTCGGGGTACGACCTGGCCGCGCAAGGGTTCCTTCGGTACTTCCAGACCCGGGGAATGCTTGGCCCTTCCGGCGCGCCGGGCGCTGCGACATCTCCCACGGATCGACCACCGTGATCAGGTTCGTCGGCCGGCCCTCGATCGGAAAGCCGGCCGTGAGCACGACCGGCCCGACGCGATGGATCTGGCGTTCTACGAGCGATCCGGCCGCGATCCGAAGGTCGGCGAATCTCCGGTACATCGGCGCGGGAAGAGCGAGCACCCCGGCGGTCAGCGCGAGCGCGCGCCGGGTCGATGGACGACTCGACAGCGCCAAGACGGGCGCGGTCGGGACGAGGCGCGCGACGAGGCGGGCCGTCCGGCCGGAGTGCGTGGGAGTCACGATCGCTACGGCGCCCCGGCGATTCGCCAGATCGACGGCGGCGTGCGCGACCGCGGCCTCGGGCCGCCGGTCGGCATCGTCGGCCACGGCCTCGAGGAGGGCGGGTCGTGGGAGCGCCGGCTCGGTCGATT
>JAKAWP010000015.1:0-2587 GCA_021816955.1 Thermoplasmata archaeon | reverse complement strand
TCCGCGATCCGGGCCAGCCATGCGACCGACTCGGCCGGATAATCCCCGACCGCGGTCTCCTCGCTCAACATGAGGGCGTCGGCGCCGTCCAGCACGGCATTGGCGACATCCGTCGCTTCGGCCCGCGTCGGCCGGGGCGCATGCACCATACTAAGCAACATTTGGGTCGCGACGATCGAGACGATCCCGGCGGCGCGCGCGACCCGGATCAGCCGCTTTTGCTCGAGCGCGAGGCGTTCGAGCGGGAGCTCGATCCCGAGATCACCGCGGGCCACCATCAATCCATCCGCGGCTCCGACGATTTCGTCCAGATGGTCGAGCGCTTCGGCCCGTTCGATCTTCGCCACGATCCGGACCTCCTTTCCTCCCGCGCGGTCCAAGGCGGACCGAGCCGCCCGGACGTCTCGGGCCGACCGCACGAACGAAAGCCCCAGGAAATCGATGCCCGCCGCGACCGCCACTTCGAGGTCGCGTCGGTCCTTCGCCCCGAGGACCGACGGGCGCAAGGTCGACCGGGGGAGGTAGATGCCGGAGCGGGAACGGACCGTGCCGGGGCTGACGACGCGTGCGGTAAATTCGGTGGGGGTAGCGGATTCGACCTCGAGCTCCACGAGCCCGTCGCCCAGGATGACCGGGTCACCCGGCCGGGCGGACCGGGAGAATCCGGGAATCTCGGCTCCGACCCGGCGGGGCCCTCCCGGACGGCGAGGGTTCCGGTCGATCGTCCAGCGCTGGCCCCGCGCGAGAGAAACAGACCCCCCCGCGATCTCACCGAGCCGGAGCTTCGGACCTTGCACGTCGGCCAAGACCGCGATCTCCACCCGCTCCTGAGCTGCGGCTCGATGGATCGCGCGCAGGAGTTGGCGGTGGTCCGACGAGGTTCCATGAGAGAGGTTGAGCCGGATACCATTCGCGCCGGCCCGCAGGATCCGTCGAACGCCCGCGACGCCCTGAGAGGACGGCCCGATCGTGGCGAGGATCTTGGTTCGCCGCACGCTATGTCGAAGCGACCCGGAGCTATAGCCGACTCCCTCCGACGATTTGGGTAACGGGTGGCCAAGGTCGCCGGGTACTGATAAGTCCGAGTAGTACTCGGGGACGGCACAGCCCCGTGGTGTAGTGGCCAAGCATGCCGGCCTTTGGAGCCGGCGACAGCGGTTCGAATCCGCTCGGGGCTACTTTTCGCCAGCTCAGGCATCGGGTTGAGATGCAGTCCCAATCCCGTTCCCGCTCGTCGCTCCACGAAATGGGACCTCGACCCAAGAGGTGCTGCGATCCGTCGCGAGCGTTACAACCTTCGGTGCGGTGGCATCGCTACCGGAAGCGCGGAGTTCCCTACCTTTTGACGATCCGGCGCCCTGACCGAGTACGCGTTCAAGGATCCCCTCATAGGGAGGCCGCAAGAGCTGTACGATCTCTCTCATGATTCCATCCCGACGGAGGCGAGCCGTGGCGCGAAAGGGACGAATACGCTCCCTCTCCGGTGGAGGCCCCTCGGAGCGACAGGTTCCCCGAGGAGCTTAGCGATCCTATCATGGCGGCTGTCGGAGCCCCCCTTCCGAGGGGTTGGGAGGCTCCCTCGGGATCGACGGGGAGATTCTCGGCGGCCTAGCCACAGCTCGAGATCTAGGCGACGAGCGTTTCGCCCCCTAGACTCCCCCTCCCTCGGCAGCAGTCGTCCGAAGGGACCTTGCCAAGGCGAACCGCCGCTACGGCGCATTCGTCGACGGGGAGGGCCGGACCGCGTCGTGCGCTACGGCAACAGCTACCGGTCTCACCTTCCAGCCGGCGCTCGGTGAACCGGTCCCGAGACGATGCCGCGGGCACTGGTCGCCAAGCTGAAGTGGCCCGCGAACCTCACGCTTGGGATGGGTGTTCAGGCTCCACCGGACCGGAAGCCGCTCACTCCCGCGGAAGAGTGGGTGATCGTCCACCGCGGCACCGAACCGCCGTTTAGCGGGAAGTTTGAGCGGCATTGGGCGCCCGGAGTGTACACGTGCCGGCGTTGCGGTCAGCCGCTCTACCGTTCGGAGGATAAGTTCGATGCGGGGTGCGGCTGGCCGAGCTTCGACCAAGAGATCCCGGGCGCGGTCTCTCGGCACCCGGACCCGGACGGAGAGCGGACCGAGATTCGATGCGCGCGGTGCGGCGGCCACTTGGGCCATGTCTTCGAGGGAGAGGGGTTCACCCCCCGGAACGTCCGGCATTGTGTGAACTCGATCAGTCTCGAATTCGTGCCGAATCCATCGACCCGCTAATCATCCTCCCCTATTCGACCTGATTCTCGAGGGGGTCGGTGGTGAGCGGCACGGATCGGTTGCGGCGTGGGAACGGCCGTCGTCGACGAACCGGATCCGTCCACCAGTGGCCGTAGGCCAGCAACGCCGCCACGCCAAAGGAGAGGGACGGCCACCGAGAGCGGGGGCGAATTCGCCGGATCGCCCAGTCGAAGTGAGCCCTCCCCTCCGCGGAGCGACACCAGCGCGCGAGACGAGGGAGAAAGACCGCGCCGGCCCAGACCGGCCAGAGGTAGTAATTCCAGTGCAGATAGGCGGCGCCCGGCAGCGGGTACGAGGCGGGGCAGTTG
>JAKAWP010000068.1 GCA_021816955.1 Thermoplasmata archaeon | reverse complement strand
GCTCGATGCTGAACCTGACCCAGATGGCCGGCGCCGTCGGCCAGCAGTCGGTCCGTGGCGAGCGGCTGATGCGCGGCTACTTCGACCGGACGTTGCCGCACTTCGAGCGCGGCGACCTCGGCGCCGATGCGCGGGGGTTCGTCAGCTCGAGTTACAAGGCCGGCCTCTCCCCGACGGAGTACTTCTTCCACTCGATGGGCGGGCGCGAGTCGCTCGTCGACACCGCGGTGCGCACGAGCCGCTCCGGCTACATGCAGCGCCGCTTGATCAACGCGCTCGAAGACCTGAAGGTCACCGAGGACGGCACCGTCCGCAACACGGCGGGCACGATCATCGAGTTCCGCTACGGGGAGGACGGGATCGACCCGACCCGGTCGCACCAGGGCGAAGCGGTGGCGATCGACGAGGTGCTCGGCACGGTCCTCGGCCGCCGCGTCCGGGCGCTCGCCGAAGGCGGGCCGGATCTTCCCGGCGGCGCGCCCCCGGTCGGGGAGGAGGAGATGGACCTCCAGGCCGAGGCGCAGCTCGAGGAAGAGGGCGAAGAAGAGGAAGCCGAGGAAGTCGGGCCGCCCGAGGAAGGGCCCGAGTTCGGAGGGGAGTAGCGTGGGCGAGTCGGGAAGCGGCGGTCGGGAGACCGTTCGGGAACAGATCGACTCGATCGCCCAAGCGGCCGGGGTCGACCTGCCGCCGTCGGTCGTCGCCGCCCTGTCGGAGCGGCTGCGCTCGATCCGCCTGACCCCCGCGGAGCGAACCCGGGTGATCGAGGAGGTCGTCACGCGGTACCGCCGGGCCGAGGTCGACGTCCACGAATCGGTCGGCATCGTGGCGGCGCAGTCGATCGGCGAGCCGGGAACGCAGATGACCCTGCGGACGTTCCACTACGCGGGCGTCGCGGAGATGAACGTCACGCTCGGGCTGCCCCGGCTGATCGAGCTCGTCGACGCCCGACGCGTCCCCTCGACCCCGATGATGACCGTGTACGTCGAGGGGCGGCTGCGCCACGACCGCGAGGCGGTCGAAAAGATCGCGCTCCGGATCGAGGTGACCACGGTGCCGGACGTCGCCTCGGTGGGAACGGTCGTCGAGGAGCTCAAGGTGCTCGTGACGCCCCAGCCGGCGCTATTGACCGGCCGCGGGCTGGAGCGGGCGGATCTCGAGCGGGCGCTCCAGGAGAACCTCGACTTTCGCCTGTTCGAACTCAAGAACGGGAGCGGCTCGGGCGAGAGCCGCCCGTTCGAGATCCATCTGAAAGAGAGCGCGCCCGGGGCGGCGAAGTCGAAGAAGGAGGAGGCGGTGGAGGAGATGCCGTTCAAGAAGCTCCTCCTCGCGAGCGAGGCCGCGAAGGCGGTCCGGATCCAGGGGGTCCCGGGGATCCAGCGCGCGCTCATCAAGAAGGAGAAGGACGAGTACGTGATCTACACCGAAGGGTCGAACCTCGAGGGAGTCCTCGAGATCCCCGGCGTCGACGCCGCGCGGACGACGACGAACTCGGTGCTCGAGATCTACCGGGTCTTCGGCGTCGAGGCGGCGCGGGCCGCGCTGATCCAGGAGGCGAACCGGACGCTCGCGGAGCAGGGGCTCGGCGTCGACATCCGCCACCTGATGCTCGTCGCCGACGTCATGACGAACGAAGGGGACGTCCGGGCGATCGGCCGCCACGGCGTCTCGGGCCAGAAGTCGAGCGTCCTCGCCCGGGCCGCGTTCGAGATCACGGCCGCCCACCTGTTGCGCGCCGCGATCACCGGGGAGGTCGACGACCTGAAGGGCGTCGCCGAGAACATCATCGTCGGCCAGCCGATCACGCTCGGGACCGGTGCCGTGAACCTCGTCTACCGGCCGACCGTGCGGCCGCCGAAGCCGAGCAGCCCGGCCGGCTCGACCCCGCCGGCCGTGCCGGCGGCGCCGCCCGCCGCCGAGTCGGACGAACCGACGGAGGCGTGACGATGGATCTCGCGCATGCGCTCAAGGTCGCGCTCGATACCGGTCGCGTGCGGCTCGGACTGAAGGAAACGCTCGCAAGCGCGAAGGAGAAGCGCGCGCGGCTGGTCATCGTCACGACGACGTGCCGGGACGAGCGGCTCGTGCACGGGGGCCAGGTGGCCGGCGTGCCGATCTACCGCTACGAGGGGACGGCCGTCGAGCTCGGCCAGGCGTGCGGCCGCCCGTTTCCGATCAGCGTCCTCGCCATCGAGGACCCCGGCGCCAGCGCCGTGCTATCGCTGGAGACGCGATAGCGGCGCGCTCTGATGGCGGATCTCGCCTTCGACAACGAGACGCTCGGCTACATCCGCCTCTTCGAGGCCCGGACCGGCGCGCAGGTGAAAGACTGTCTCGAGGCGGAGGAGAAGCTCGTCTTCCTCGTCCAGCCGGGGGAGATCCCGAAGGCGGTCGGCCCGAACGGCGTGCTCGTCGAGCGCCTGAAGGGGATGCTGAAGCGGGAGATCCAGGTGGTGGAGTACTCCGACGATCCCGCGACGCTCGCCCGCAACATCTTCTACTTCTACTCCCCGATCAAGGTCGAGTTGACGCCGAAAGGCAAGGGCCGGCACGCGACGGTGAGCGTGGACCCCGCCTGGAAGGCGCGCGCGATCGGCAAGGCCGGCCGGAACCTCAAGATCGCCCGCGCGGTCCTCCTCCGCCACACCGACATCGTGTCGGTGAGCGTCGCGTAGGGGTGCGGGGCGAGCCGGTCGGGATTCCGGCGCTCGCCCGGCCCGGAATCCCTTCGGGGCTCGGCGGCTTCCGTGATCGGGACGGCGCCGATCGGGCCGGTCACCCGCGAGGTAACCCAGGGCGCGAACGCGCCCGCGGGAGATCCCGTCGCCCCCGGCCGTTCGGGTCGGGGCCGGGACGACGGGGCTTGACTATAACGGCCCTGCCAACCGCTCTGGGCGACGGGGCCGTAGATCCTCGGCGGCGATCGACACCGTACGGAGGGCGCCGTGAGGGCGCCGTCCGAGCGGTCGAGGCCCCCCTGGGCCATCGCGAGTCGTTCAGGCTCGATCGACGCCCGTCGTGGAGGCGGCCGACCCCGGGGCGTTGGATCGGGACCACGGCCCCCGGATCTCGGCGACCCGGGCCCAGCCGGGCCACCGACGTTCGATGAGCGCGTCGAGGGAGTAGCGCGACGGGCCGTACGTCGCGTTGAGGGCCATCAAGAAGACGAACACGAGCGCATAGACGATGCCGGTGCCGATATCGGTCGAGCCGGGGCCGTACGGGCCACCGAACCCTTCGGGGACGGCCCAGATCAACAGGCTGAGGACGAACCCCCCACCGTAGGCGACCTTGCGCAGGAAACCGAAGAGAAGGCTGAACGCGAGCGCGAGCTCGAGGGCGCCGGTCCCATAGACCCAAACGGCCGGCTGGGCGCTCGCCTGCGCCGACCAGAAGGCAAACCAACCCCCGAGCCACGCGGGTTGGTTCTGGCCCGCGTTGGCGACCATCTGGGGAAAGAGTCCGACCAGTCCCGGCTGGAACTTGAGCGCGCCGTCGATCGCCCAGATCAATCCGAAGATGATCCGCAGCCCGGTCTTGAGCCCCTCCCGGTGGAGAACGATCCACGAGTCGAGGTGCTCCTGGACGGCCTCAGGGCGCACCCGGGCCGGGACGGACGGATTCGTCATCGCTTCAGGAGTCCGCGTTCGATCGCGGAGTCGCATCGGCAGGCGCACCCATCTCGACTGTGATCATCGGTCGACCGCCCCCCTCCCTCCGATGAACGGCCGGGCCGCATAGACTTGTCGCTCGGTCGCCACGAGCCGGCGCCCCCGGAGCCGCGTTAGGTTAATGGACCGGTCCTCTCTCGGCCGCGCCGTGCCGGGACCGACCTCGATCCGCGCCGTCTTCTTCGACTTTGGCGGGACGATTGTCGAGGAGATCGACTTCGACCAGTGGGTAGCCAGCGGTCGGTCCCTCGGGTTGACGCTCGATCCCGAGCGCCTGGTCCATGCCTGGAAGGAAGTGGAGGCGATCGCCGACCGGGATCCGAGCGTCTCGGTCGAAGCGTTCTGCGCGCGGGTGCTCTCGGAGACGATCGGGCAGCCGGTTTCCGCCGACGTCGTCGATCGCTTTCTGAGCCTCGAGCGCTCCGGCCCCCGCGCCTACCGTCTCTACTCGGACGTCGTTCGGTGCCTGGATGCCCTCCGGGCGCGCCGGCTGGAGCTCGGGATCTTGTCGAACTCCCTTCGGAGCGAGGCCGAATTGCGCGAAACCATCGATCGACTCGGGCTCCGCCGATACTTCCGCTGGGTGATCTCAAGCGCCACCGAAGGCGTCCGCAAGCCGTCGTCCGAGCTGTTCCGTCGCGCCGCCGAGCGGGCCCGGCTGGCGCCCTCGGAGATCCTCTACGTGGGCAACTTGCCCGAGACGGATGCCCGGGGGGCCGCTCGGGCGGGGCTCCGCTCCGTCTGGCTCCACCGCGACGGCACGGGGTTCGGGGACGACCCACCCGAGATCACCTCGCTGCTCGAAGTGCCGCTCGTGCTCGACCGCCTCGCGGCCGGCGAATCGTGAGTGCGAGCCGCTCTCACCGCTCTCCGCGATGACGGGTCTTCGGTCCCTCGGCCCCGGTGACGGGATCTTGTTGCGCGTCCGTCCGGCAGATCGATCCGTACCGGGAGGCGAGCTGGGCGAGCCGCGCGCATCGGGCCGTCGAATCGCCCCGCCCGCTCCCCCGCGAACCGGAGATCACCGAGCGACCCTCGGCCGAAGCGGGTTCGTCGCGGCGGCGGTCGGCGCCGAGCGGAGTGTTTGGTCGCGGTCGTTAAATAGTTCCCGCTGTTGAAACGCCCGCTTCGAGCCGCGCCCACGGGCGCGCGCGAAGCGACGCCCTCACGGCGAGCCGGGGATCGGTGAACCGGACTCATTCCAGAGCGGCGTCACAGATGGCCCGGTGGGCCGTGGGGCCCCGAGATCCCCTTCCCGGCGACGGGAAGTGACCTCTCGGGTCTGACGTGGACGAACGAAAGGCAATCGCGAGAAAGCTCAACCAACTGCGAAGAGCATAACCGCCAGTCAGCGCGATCGGTTTCGGCTATCGAACGTATTCCCGACGGGACGACAGCGTTCCGTCGCAAATCCGGTTGATCCTGCCGGCGGGCACCGCTATTGGAGTTCGCTTAAGCCATGCGAGTCGAGAGGGGTAAGCCCTCGGCGCACTGCTCAGTAACACGCGGACAACCTGC
>JAKAWP010000014.1 GCA_021816955.1 Thermoplasmata archaeon | reverse complement strand
ATCTGAATCCTCGCCCGGGCCGGCTTTCCGATCTACCTGTACCGAGCGACGGGGCGGCCGCCGGTCCAGGGGGCCGACACCCGGCTCGGCCGTCCGCGGCTCGTCCCGCTCGACCGGCCGCTCGGCGGCCCGCTTCCCGCGCTCACGATCGCCCCGGATTGGGGCGTCAGCGCGGTGCCGTCCCGGCCCGAGCCGTTCGGCCGGGCGGGCCCGTGGGCCGCCGAGGCCGCCGCGATCGAATCCGCGCACGGCCCGGCTCGGACGATCCACGTCAGCTTGGGAGAGTTCGCCCGGACGCTGCCCGCGCGCGAGGAGGTGCGGGAGCGCTATCGGGAGGGCGGCGTCCCCGCCCGGGCGATCCGATCGGCGACGCGCGGCCCCGGCTTTGCGCGGGAGGTCGAGCAGTACCGGACCCTGTACGCCCGGTTCCGTGCGTTCGACCGCCCGAACGTCCTCCACCTCTTCCCGACGTTCGTCCCGCGACATGCGTTCGCGCGCGACTATCCGGCCGCGGTCGAGACCGGTCCCCTCTGGCCCGATCGGTATCGGCGGACAGGCCCGTCCGGTCGGACGGGCGCCGATTGGTTCTGGTACGCGAGCCCCGTGAGCGCGAGGCGGATAGTTCCCGCGGTCGCTCGCGCGCTCCACTCTGTCCGCCCGTCGGCGACGCTCACCGTGGTGATGGCCGCCCCGCCGCCCGACGGGGATCGGCCGGCGAACGTCCGGTACCTCGCGGCCGGTGCCCAGCCCGAACGCCGCTGGCGCGCCTGGTTCGAACGGTCGGAAATGCGGATCGTGACGGGAAGCCGAACTCTCCTCGAAGCGCTCGAGCTCGGCCGACCGTTCCTCTACTTCAACGGGATCCTCGGAGAAGGACGTCGTAAACGTCGGCACCGGCCCGAGAAGATCGAGTCGCTCTTAGCCGCCTGGAAGCGCGAGGGCGTCGACCCGCGTCGGCAGAACGACCTGAGATTGTTCTCCGGCGGACGATCGGTCGAGGCGGTCGTCACTCGAGCGGCCCGGCGGGCCGGTCCGTGGCGGCGCCGCCGGTGGTCGCCGCCGACTCCTCGATTTCCCCTCCCGTACGCCGACGCGGGCGCCGTGCTCGTCGCGGTGGCCCGAGCGCTCGCCGCTTCCCCGACCAGTGCCGAGGCGATCGTCCAGGCGGTGCGCGAGCGTCGTCCGCCGCCGTGGCCGTGACCCGGTCGAAATCGTAATGTCCCCGCTCCCGCTCGTTCGTCGATGCGCGCACGACCCGGCCCCGGCCGACTCGCGGACGCCCGGCGAATCCTTTGCGAGGCGCTCGAGCTCACGAGCGACCCCGTGCAGGTGAGCTATCTCGACCGGCCGCCGGCGGACGTTCCCGCGCGTACGACGAACGCGCCGTCCGTCTGCACGTTCTTCGCCGACGGACGGCGGCGGTCGTTCTACGCCGACGCCCCGGCCCACGACGACTGCGAGATCGGCGCGTTCGTCTACGGACGCCCGGCCGAGGGCGCCCTCGGGGCGCGATTGCAGAAGACGATCGGTTGGATGGAGCAGATCGGCTACCTCGCCCCAGGGGAGGCGGCCAGTATCCCCCGCCTTCGCTCGGCGCCCGCGTACGCGGCCTACGGGCCGCTCGGGTCGATCGATGCGCCGCCGAGCGTGGTGCTCCTCTTCGCCGCGCCGAAGTCGCTCATGTGGGTGGTCGAGGCGCACCGTCGCGCGTGGCCGACGGCGCCGCTCCCCCCGCTGTTGGGCCGCCCGATGTGCGCGGTCGTGCCGACGGTCGTGAACGACGCACCGCTCGCGGTTTCCGTCGGCTGCGCCGGCTCGCGCGTCTACACGGGGATGAGCGACCACGAACTCGTCGTCGCGATCCGGGGCGACGCGCTCGAGCCGTTCGTTCGGGCCCTTGAGACCGTCCGACCGGCGAATGCCGAGGTGACCGGCGAGAACGTTCGACGCAAGCAGGCGGCGCGACGGACGGCCCGTCGCTGAGCCCACCCCCCGGGGCTCGGATCGCCCCGGGGCGCTCGGCCGTGCGCTCTTCGCGTACGGCACCGTGGCGGCTGCCCGCCGGTTGCTCGGGAGCGTCGTCGAGGTCGGCCGAGGCGCCCGCCGCCGCTCCGCGCGGATCGTGGAGACCGAGGCGTACGTCGCCCGCGACCCGGCGAACCACGCGTACCGCGGCATCACCCGGCGCAACCGCTCGATGTTCGGGCCGCCCGGCACGCTCTACGTCTATCGGATCCACCAAGTCTGCTGCGTGAACGTCGTGACCCGGCCGGGCGAGGCCGTCCTCCTGCGCGCCGGCTCTCCCGTCCGGCCGCGGTCGGGAAATCCGTCGGGCCCCGGCCGCCTCGCGCGGTTCCTCGGCCTCACCATTCGGGACGACGGCGCGCCGATCGGGCCGGGGCAGCGCGTGCGCCTGCGCCTCGGCCGTCGGGTCGACCGGATCGTCGTCGGACCGCGGGTCGGAATCCAGCGCGCCCGCGCTCGCCGCTTAAGGTTCTGCGTCGCCGGCGACCCGTGGGTCTCCCGCCCCCGCCCGGGACGGACTAGCGCAACTTCGCCCAGGCGTAGCCGCGCCGCCGGGGGCTCGCGCCGAACCCGCACGAGGCGCAGACCCGCTTCTGCCGGTGGTAGGCGTGCCGGCCGCACCGGCGGCAGATGATGTGGACGATCTTGCCGCCCCGTCGAGACGGTGTGCCCTTTCCCATCCGACTTCGCCTCCCGTCGCTCCGCCCGCCTACGGCGAGATGTAGATAATTGAATCCCCCCGCAGGAGCGTCAGGCCGCCCTGCGGCGTGGCGGTTCCGTCCACGACCTCCTCGGCGGAGGCCAGGACGAGGTTCAGATGCTGGTCGAACGACTGGAGGACGCCGCGGAACGATCGTCCGCCCTTCATCTCGACGAGGACGCGCTTCTGGAGGCTCTCCTGAAGGACGTCGAGCGGCTTCGGGGCCATCGCCCGTCGGACCCGGGGGCGTTCTTAACAGTTGCTTGGCGGCACCACCGCCCGATCTCGCCCGGCCCTTCGCGGCCTGGCGGTCGGCGTCGCCGGCCACCCCGCGGCCGTCGAGCGAGGAGGCGGAGCGCGACGCGCTCGACCCGCTCGGCGACGGCATCGGGCGGGCCGGTCGCCCGGACGACCGCGAAGCAGAGGCCCAACGCCGACGCGGCGGTCCGCCAGAAACGCGCCTCCCAGCGAGCGACGGCGGCGTGCCGCCGCTCCAGCGCCCGAGGGTGGGTCCGTCGGGCGCGCGCGTTGCGCCGGCGGACGAGCCGGTCGGCGGCTCTCAGCCAGACGACGACGTCGGGCCAGCCGAGCGTGCCAGCGCGAAACGACCGGTCGATGGTCCGTCCGATCCGCTCCACGAGCGCGGTCGGTGCTTCGCCCTCGGCGGCGAGGCCGAGGAGGTAGGTATACGGGCCGATCGGGCCCGTGTCGAGCACGACCGTTTCGCCGCGACGCCGGGCGCGCTGCGCTTCGGACCAGCGGGCGCGCTCTTCTCGTAGAAGCCGTCGCTCGATCCGCTCGAGCTCTCGGGCGCTCCGAAAGACGAGGCGTCCCGGCGGCCGGAGCCGGCGGTACGCTTCGGCTATCCGATGAGCGCGAAGCCGCCGCGCGAGGACCGTCGCGATCGTGCTCTTTCCGACCCCAGACGGCCCTTCGAGGGCCAAGATCACTCCGCCGCGCTCGACCCCGGGCCGCATCGTGTGGGCCGCCGGGTCCGGGCCCTTTAAGGGCCGGACCCCGCTCCTCCCGGACACCGATGACCCCACCTCCTATAGACTCCCGGCGGGGCGGTGCCCACCGGTTCCGGGCGAGGGTGCTGTCGGTCCGGTCGGCCGAGGAGCTGATCGAACAGCTCGCGCGCACCCAGAGCGACCCCGAAGGGGTCGGTCTGATGGCGCTCAAGGGACGCACGCTCCTCGTGCGCCTTGACGGCGTTTCCCTCCGCGCGGCGCCGCTCCTCAAGCAGGAGTGGCTCGCCGCGGGCGGCGATTCCGCCCACGCTCGGGGGATCGCCGATCACAGCGTGGCGAGCTCGTCGGTCGTCCTCATCGGCACGGTCGGCGAGTTCCGCCGGGCGCTCGCGAAGCTTCGGCGCCAGCCGTTCGGCCTGCGCGCGATCGCGGCCGAGGTCGACCGGGCGATCGCCGCGGTCGACGCGCACGGTCCCCGCACCCTACGCGGCGCGCACCGTCAGATCCCGTTCGGGGAGCGGCCCCGGGTCATCGGCGTGGTCAACGTCACGCCGGACTCGTTCAGCGACGGCGGAAAGTTCCTCGAGCCCGAACGGGCGGCCGCTCACGCCCGGGCGCTGGTCGACGAAGGCGCCGACTGGATCGACCTGGGCGGCGAGTCGACCCGGCCCGGCGCGACGCCCGTCCCGTGGGAGGTCGAGTGGGGTCGGGTCGGCCCGGTCCTCGAAGCGCTCGGGCCGAAGTTTCCCGTGCCGATCTCGATCGATACCCGGCACGCGGAGGTGGCCCGACGCGCGGTCGAACTCGGGGCGGATATCGTGAACGACGTGAGCGGGCTCACCGATCCGGCGATGCGGGCGGTTGTCCGAGAGACGGGCGCCGCGGCGATCGTGATGCACATGCGCGGCGACCCGACCACGATGGCGACCCTCACCGACTACGCGGACGTGCGGGGCGAGGTGTACGCCGCGCTGGCCGACCGACTGGACGACGCGGTCGCGGACGGGATCCCGGCCGACCGGCTCCTGGTCGACCCGGGACTCGGCTTTGCGAAGACTGCGCGCGACAGCCTCGAGCTGTTGGCGCACGCGGGAGAGTTCCGCTCGCTCGGCGTGCCGGTGGTCGTCGGCGCGTCGCGCAAGTCGTTTCTCGCGCCGTTCACGGGGGCCGCGCGGCCGGACGATCGGCTCGAGGCGAGCCTCGCCGCGGCCGTCGTCGCCGCGCTCGAGCGGGTCGAGTTCGTCCGGGTACACGATGTCGCCCCGACGGTTCGGGCGCTGCGGCTCGTCGCCGCGATCTTGGGGCGAGCGGCGTGAATCGCGCCGCCGGTCACGGCGGCGGGGTTGATTCCACGGGCTCGTCGACCTCGAGGATCAGGGCGCCGACATAGTCGCACGAGAGGCAGTGGTAGCGCTGGCCGGTGACGAGCCCCGCATCGAGGACCACCCGGTCGGAGCGGCAGTGGGGGCAGAGGAGCCGGCTCTTACGCCTCGGGCGCTCCCGGCGGCGCATCGTCCTCCTCGTCGGCCGGCGCGTCCGGCCCCGATTCGCCCGGATCGTCCGTCGGGCGGTCGCGTTCGGCCGCGGGCGCCGCGTCGTCGGCGCCCGGGCCCGCCGCCGACGGCGCCGCCTCGATCGTCGTCGAGATCGCGACCGCGTCGCGGACCAGATCGCCTTCGTCCAGGCGGATCACGCGCACCCCCATCGTGTTGCGGGACTGGACGGGGATCCCCCGGACGCTCGCCCGGATCGAGACGCCCCGTTGCGTCGTGACGAGCACCTCGGAATCGTCGGCCGTCGGGAGAACGGCGACCACGGCGCCGTTCCGCCCGCCCGTCTGGATCGTGCGGACGCCCTTCGCCCCCCGCCGGGTCTCCCGGTAGTCGTCGACGGCGCTCCGCTTGCCGTAGCCCGTCGTCGTGAGCGTGAGCAAATGGGGGAACTCCGCGGTCACCGGCGCGAGCGAGACGACGCGGTCGTCCTTCTCGTCCGAAAGGCGGATGCCGATCACGCCGTACGTCGCCCGGCCCATCGTCCGGACGTCCGAGAGCGGGAACCGGACCGCTTGGCCGCCGCGGGTCGCGAGGATCACTTCCGAGGCGTCGTCGGGGAAGCGAGCGACGTCGACGAGCTCGTCGCCGTCGTCGAGCCGGACCGCCTGGATGCCGCTGCGACGGATGTTCTGGAACTCCTCGAGCCGAGTGCGCTTGACGAGCCCGCGGCGCGTCGCGAAGAGGAGCGAGCCCGGCCCGGCGAGGTCGCGGACCGGCACCAGTGTCTGAACCCGCTCGCCGTCGCGCAGGCGGGGGAGGAGGTTGATAATCGCCTTCCCCTTCGACTGGCGGCTTCCTTCGGGGAGCTCGTACGCTTTGAGCTGGTAGACCCGGCCGAGGTTCGTAAAGAACAGGACATAGTCGTGGGTCCGGCAGAGGAACGTGCGGATCACGACGTCCGTCTCCTTCGTCTCGATCTGCGACAGCCCCCGGCCGCCCCGGCGCTGGCGCCGGTACTGGTCGAGCGGGAGGCGCTTGACGTAGCCGTCCTGGGTAACGAGAACGACCACGTCGGTATCCGGGATCAGGTCCTCGAGAGTGCGCTCGGTGAAGTTCGGCACCAAGCGGGTGCGGCGCGCGTCGCCGAACCGGCGCTTGAGGTCGACGAGCTCCTCGCGGATCCGGCGGTCGAGCTCGGCGGGGTTCTCGAGGATCGTCTTGAGTTCGCGGATCGTCGCCTCCTTCTCCTCCCGCTCCCGTTCGACCGACTCACGTTCGAGGGCGGTCAGCCGCGAGAGCCGCATCTCCAGGATCGCCTTCGCCTGCTCGCTCGAGAGGAGGAACCGGCCCATGAGCGCCGCTTCGGCGCCCGCGGGGTCGCGCGCGCGGCGGATCACCCGGATCACCTCGTCGATCTTGTCGATCGCGATCAGGAACCCTTCGAGAATGTGCAGCCGCTCCTCCGCCTTGCGCAGATCGAAGCGGCTGCGGCGCGCGATCACGTCGCGGCGATGGGCGAGGTGGTTCGCGAGCAGATCGACCAGCGGCAGGACCTTCGGCTCGCCGCGGACGAGGCAGAGGTTGATCACCCCGAAGCTCGTCTCGAGCGGGGTGTGCTCGTAGAGGCGGTTCAATACGATCTCCGCCGGGGCGTCGCGGCGGAGCTCGAGGACGACGCTCGTCCCGTGGCGGTCGGACTCGTCGCGCAGGTCGACGACGCCGTCGAGCCGCTTCGACTTCACGAGGTCGGCGATCAGCTCGAGCAGCGCCGCCTTGTTCACCTCGTACGGGATCTCGGTGATGACGATCTCGTCGCGTCCGTCCCGCTCGCGCGGCTCCGCCACGCCCCGCAGACGGATCGTCCCCCGCCCGGTCGCGTACATCTCCCGGATCCCTTCCCGGGAGAGATAGCCGCCCGTCGGAAAATCCGGGCCCGGGAGCTTCTCGAGGATCTCGTCGACGGTCGCCTGGGGCCGGTCGAGCAGGAGGAGGAGGGCGTCGACGACCTCGCCCAGGTTGTGGGGCGGCATGTTCGTCGCCATCCCGACCGCGATCCCCGCGGAGCCGTTCACGAGCAGGTTCGGCACCTTCGACGGAAGGTACGCGGGCTGCCGCAACGTGCCGTCGAAGTTCTCGCCCCACTCGACCGTCTCCTTCTCGATGTCAAGGAGCATCTCCTCGGCGAGCGCGCTCATCCGGGCCTCCGTGTAGCGCATCGCCGCCGGCGTGTCGCCGTCGATCGAGCCGAAGTTGCCTTGGCCGTCGACGAGCGGGTAGCGCAGGCTGAACGGCTGCGCCATCCGCACGAGCGCGTCGTAGACGGCGAGCTCGCCGTGCGGGTGGTACTTGCCGAGCACGTCGCCGACCGTCCGCGCGCTCTTGCGGTACGGCTTGTCGTGCGTCACGCCGGACTCCCACATCGACCAGAGGATCCGTCGTTGCACCGGCTTCAGCCCGTCGCGCCCGTCGGGGAGCGCCCGGCCGACGATCACGCTCATCGCGTAATCGATGTACGACCGCTCGAGCTCCCGCTCGATCGCCCGGTCGCGGATCCGGTCGGCCGGCGGCGGGTTCGGCGACGCCGTCGCGGCCGTCATCCCGTCGGCCCCCGAGCGACTCCGAGCTGTTCGGCGATCCGGGCGTTCGCGAGCCGGCGGAACTCCTCCTCCCGGCCGGCCGGGATCGTCGCGCCGCTCGCGATCCGATGGCCCCCGCCTTCCCCGCCGACCGAGCTCGCGGCCTCGCGGACGGCCGCGGCGAGGTCGAGTCCCTGGGCGACGAGCCGGTGCGTCGCGCGCGCCGACACCTTCACCCGTCCGTCCCCGTTCGAGAAGACGAAGACCGGCCGGTTCGGATCGAGCAGGTACGTCATCGCGAGGCCGGCCTGGGTGCCGGCGAGGGTCGTCTCGCCGCTCACGAACCATTGGAGGGCCTCCAGGCTCTTTACCCCCTCCGTCTCGATCCGGCGGAGGCCCTCGAGGATCCCGGCCCGCCAGCTCGCTTCGTGCTGGGCCGCCCGGGCTAGCGCGCCCGGGTCGCCGAGGGCGACGGCGATGCCGATCGACGGTTCACCGGCCCGGCCGGCGGCGTTCTGGAGGTTGGCGAGCTCCTCGGCGTCCTTCCCGAGCGCGGGCAGGTAGTAGCGGTCGTGGGCGACCGCCTCGAGGACCTCGGGTGCGACCGCTTGGCGGGCGAGGCGCGAGCGGATCGCCTGCGCGAGCCGGTCGCGTTCGGCCGCGTCCAACAGCTCGGGCGGGCGGTCCGGATCGAGGCCGAGTCCGTGCAACAGCTCGGCAACCGCCGCCGGCCGTCCCGAGACGCCCGCGAGGTACGGGTCAATGCTCGCGGTGAGCGCTTCTCCCAAGGTCGGACCGAAGAAGGCGAGCCCGCGGCGGACCTGGACGAACGACCGGGCGCTCGCCTCCTCGACCAGGCGACGGTTGAGTCCGCGGAACCCGCCGACGTGCTGGCGGTCTGCGATCGCGCCCGAGAGGCCCCAAGGGGCGTTGTCCCAGTTGACCGGATCGAGGAAGATCGTGAACAGCCAGGTGAGGGTCGCCGCCGAGAGCTCGCTCATCCCGTCGACCCCCCAATCGAGGGGATTCACGAGGGCGACGTGCGCCGGGAGCGTCGACGCGGCGGCCTCGGACTGGGGGTACTGGTGGTGGTCGAGAACGATCACCGGATGGCCGTGCGTCGCGAAGAGGTCGAGCCAGCTCGCCCCCGTGTCGACGACGAGGAGCGGGCCGTGGGTCGCCCGGACGAGCGGCTCGATCCGGTCCCGTTCGACGCCGAGCAGCGGAGTGGTCTGGACGGGATAGCCGAGCCGCGCGAGGGCGCGGGCGGCCGCCGACGCGCTCGCGATCCCGTCGCCGTCATAGTGGTAGATGACTCGCCAGCGGCCGGGGTGGGCGAAGAGCAGCGCGCGGGCCCGGGCGAACTCCGCGGTGTAGCGCGGGTGCGCGACGAACGAGTCCGGCGTCGAGGGCATCACTCCACCTGGAGCGCGACACTCCGCGACGAGTATCGCCACGACTCCGGTAGGAGCTTCTCTTTCCGATAGTAGCGCGCGAGGCGGCGGATCCGGGACTCGAGCAAGCTGAGACCCCGCTTGTTGGCGAGGTCTTTCGGGTGGGCTTCGAGGTGCCGCTGGAGGTGCACCACGCGCTTCAACAGCGCCTCCAGATCTTCCGGAAGCTCGCTCGTCACCCCGTGCTCCCGGAGCAGCGGCCGAAGGCGCTTGCCGGCCACCAGGCGGACCGACGGGACGCCGTGGGTGTCCCGGAGGATCTGGCCGACCTGCGCTGGGGAGGCGCCGGTCCGTGCGAGCCGGACCGCCTCGTGGACGAGTTCGTCGCGGGTGATCGTGACCCACGACGGCTTCACCGCTGGGTAGGGGCGGTGGGAGCCGGCCTGGCCCTTGCGCCCGGAGTGAATGCGGCTCATCGCGCGCGCGCCGAGCCGAGTACGGTACTTAAGCGTTGGTGGGAACGCGTCCGGGTCGCCGGCGGGCCGTCGCCCGCCGGCCCGTCTCCACCGCCGAACGACATCGCCGCGCGCGATCCGGTCGGACGGCTCCGCGACCCTTTTAGTCGGCCGGTCGCTCCGGCGAACCGGCGGGGCGTTGGCCGTCCCGTCGGGAAGCGCTCCGTGCCCGAACCGAAGCCGTCGTTCGTCGTGACTCCGTACGAGGTCAAGGGACGCATCGACTACGCCCGACTGCGCGAGGAGTTCGGCACGCAGGAGCTCACGGACGACCTGAAGGCGCGCCTTCGCCGGGCCGCCGGAGGAGCGCTCCACCCGCTGATCGATCGCGGGATCTACTATTCGCATCGGGACCTCGGGTGGCTCCTCGACCGCTACGAGCACGGGGAGCCGTTCTTTGTCTACTCCGGCCGAGGCCCGAGCGGACCGCTCCATGTCTCCCACCTCCTCCAGTTCGAGCTGTGCCGCTGGCTCCAGGAGAAGTTCCATGTGCCGATGTACATTCAGATCACCGACGACGAGAAGTTCTGGGCCCGATCGGGCCTGAGCCGGGAGGAGACCGTCCGCTGGGGAGAAGAGAACCTCCTCGACATCCTCGCCGTCGGGTTCGACCCGGCGCGGACGCACGTCTTCTTCGACTCGAAGTCGATCGCCGCGCTCTACCCGCTCGCGATCCGCGTCGCCCAGAAGATCAATTTCTCGACGGTGAAGGCCGCGTTCGGTTTCACCCCGAGCACGAACATCGGGCTCGTCTTCTACACGGCGTTGCAGACGGCGCCGAGCTTCTACCCGTCGTGGGCCGACGGGCGGAGCGTCCCGTGCCTCATTCCGTGCGGGATCGACCAGGACCCGCACTTCCGCCTGACGCGGGACATCGCGGAGGGGCTCGGCTACCCGAAACCGGCGCTGCTCCACAGCCAGATGCTCCCCGGCCTGCTCGGCGACGCCGCGATGTCGACGACCGGGTCCCGAGAGGAGAACGCGCTCTTTCTCACGGACGACCGAGCGACCGTCGAGCGGAAGGTCCGCAACGCCTTCACCGGCGGACGGGCGACGGTCGAGGAGCAGCGGCGGCTCGGCGCCACGCCCGAGATCTGCTCGATCTGGGCGCTCTGGCGGAGCCGGTTCGCGGAGACGGACGAGCAGTTCCGCGCGATCACGGACGGCTGCCGATCGGGCTCGCTACTGTGCGGCGAGTGCAAGCAGGCGATCTTGCCGCGGATCCATGCATTCTTCGACCAGCAACGGGCGGCGCGCGAGAAGGTGCGCCCGTGGGCGGAGTCGACGATCGTGACCCGTCCTCCGCACCCAACCTAGCGCGGAGGCGCCGCCCGGGGCCGCCCGTGCGAACACCTCGCTCGGCGACCGGGGTGTTAAATACCCGCCGTTCCGTCTCCCGGCCAAGGAATCCGAGAGCCGAGCCCGACCTGAGCGTCCCGCCCGTTTTGTATTTTTCAAGACGAGTGTCCGCGAAGTCCCGTGAGACTCGACGGTTTCCCAAGCGAACAACGCGAAACGCGATGGAGAAGTGCGACCGATGGAGAAACCCCTGACGAAAGTGCGCGACCTGACGCCGAACTCGAAGCAAGTGAACGTCCTCGCCAAGGTGCTGAGCGTGGGCGAGCCGAAGGAGGTCATGGGCAAGTACGGCGACCCGAGGAAGGTCGCCGAGGCCGTGATCGGGGACGACACGGCGACGATCACCCTGTCGCTCTGGAACGAGCAGATCGGCTCGATCGCGAAGGACGAGGTGATCCTGATCGACAACGGCTACGTGTCGCTCGTGCGGGGCCACATGCGCCTCAACGTGGGCCGGTACGGGACGCTTTCCAAGTCGACGGAAGCGATCGCCGAGGTCAACCAGACGCTCGACATGAGCCAGCAAGAATTCGAGAGCGAGCGCCGAAGCTACGGGGGCGGGGGCGGCTACCGTGACCGGGGCGGCGGCAGTTACGGCGGCGGCTCGCGCTACGGCGGCGGCGGAGGCGGGGGCGGCGCGCCCTCGGCCGGGGGCCACGAGCGCTCGGGCGGCTACAAGCGCTACTGACGGGCGGTGGGCGTCGGCTCGACGGCCGACCCCGTCGCTCAACCCTTTCGTTCTCTTCTTTTTCGCCCGGTCAGCTCCGATCGTCCGTTCGGTTCCCAGCAAGGGGTCGAGCGCGGTGCCGGGTCGCCGGGTCGGCGCGCCGATCAGCCGAATTGTTGGGGCCTATCGCGGCGCCCCGCGACCATCGGCGATCGCCGCCGGGTCGCTTACTGGATCGGCCCGAGGTCGAGCGTCCGGAAGCCGTACACCGCGGCACTGAAAGCGACGACCGCGAGGCCGCCCAAGACCCCGAGGCTGAGGACATCGCTCGCGCCGAAGCTCCCGGCGAACGCGTCCCGGATCGTGTCCGCAGCGTAGGTGAGCGGATTCGCGTAGAAGATCGCGGCGAGGAACCGCGGCGTCGCGGAGGTGATCGGGTAGTAGACCGTCGAGAGGAAGATGACGAACAGCTGCAGGAACGACTGGATCGTGAAGTAGGCGTTCGCCGAGCGGAGGCGGCTCCCGAGCGCGATGAGGAGGCCCGCGAAGAAGATGCCGCCGAGCGCGACGGTGACGAGCACGATGACGACCCCGCTCGCGGAGAGCGCCGCGATCCCGATGAACGGGAGGCCGACCAGCACCATCACGCCGACGCCGACGAGCGCGAAGAGGAGGGTCGTGAGAACAAGCCCGCCGAGGTACTCCGAGCGGAGGAACGGGCCGGAGAAGATCTGCTCGGTCATCGCCCAGCGTCGGTCGAGCCAGAACAGGTTCCCCGAGACGACGCCGCCCGTGATCATCTGGAAAGCGACCATCCCAGGGACCAAGAACGCGGTGTACGACGACCCCCCGGTCACGTCGGAGGAGATGATCGCGCTGAACATCGTGCCGAGGACGACGATCGTCACGGCGGGCTGGCCGAACCGGATGATGATGGTGAGCGGGTCGAGGTTCGACGAGAAGTTCCGGACGACCAGGCGAAGGACGGGCGGAAGCTTCACGGCCCGACGCCTCCGAGGGCCGGCCCGCGGACGCTCGGCCGGTCGTCGCCGTCGCCTCCGTCCCCGCCGTCCGGCTCCTCGAGACCCTCGATGAGGCCGAGGAACGCCCCTTCGAGGGTCGCCTCCTCCACGGCGAGCCGCTCGATGTCGAGTCCGTGGCGTTGGACCCACTGGCTCAGCCAGGGGAGCGTCTCCTCGACCCGCGCGACGCGCAGCGTCACCGCGGGCTCGAGCGGCGGGAGCCCGGGAGGCGGCGGGACTACGGAGCCCCCGCGCGCGCCGAGGTCCCGTTCGAACTCGGCCCGGAGTGTCGCCGAGAGCGGGGTCGTGAACGTCACGGAGATCTCGCGGAGACCCATGTGGCGTCGCTTGAGCCCGTCCGGGGTGTCCCAGGCGACGAGCCGGCCCAGGTGGAGGACCGCGATGCGGTCGCAGAGGAGGTCCGCCTCGTGCAGGATGTGCGTCGTGAAGACCATCGACAGGCCCTGGCGGGCCCGCTCCCGCAAGTACCGAAGGATCCGGCGGCGCGCGATCGCGTCGAGACCGACCGTCGGCTCGTCGAGGAAGAGGATCTCCATGTCGTGCATCAGCTCGCGGGCGACCTGGAAGCGGCGTCGCTCGCCCCCCGAGAGCGCCCACGGCCGTCGGCGACGCGCCTTCTCAAGCTCGAACAGCTCGATCATCTCCTCGGCGCGGCTCTTCGCGATCTCCCGAGGAACGCCCCACAGGAAGGCGTAGAGGAGGAGGTTCCGCTCGACGGTCACGAAGTCCAGCGATTCGGCCTGCAGGACGACCCCGAGGCGCGACCGGAGCGCGCGGCCCCCGGTCCGGAGGTCGTGGCCGAGGACGATCGCGGTCCCTTCCGTCGGCGGCAAGAGCGTCGTCAGCATCCGCACCGTCGTCGTCTTGCCCGCGCCGTTGCGTCCGAGCAGCCCGAGCACCTCGCCGCGGCGCAGCTCGAAGGTGAGGTGGCGGACGGCAAAGCGGCCCGGCGCGTAGGCGTGCCCGAGGTCCCGGGTCTCGAGGACGACGTCGGAGGAGCTGCTCATCAGAAGGCGGGCCCCAACCTCGGCCGTTCCTTTACCGTTTCCATCCTACGGACCGGCCGCCGGACGGCCGAGCCCGCGGGCTGCGACTCGCGGTATTGGATTAAATAGGCGCACCCGCCTCGGCTCGCTCGATGTCCGACGCTACCCGGCAGCTCACCCTCTTCGTCCGCTCCAAGAAGGCCGTCACGACGTTCTACCGCCCGATCCAAGGCGCGACCACGGGCTCCGCGGCGGTGCCGCCGGGGGGCGCGATGGGAACATCCGCGACCCCGACCCGGGGGGCCGACGACGCCGAGCTGATCGCCGACAGCCCGGTGTACTTCCTGTCGGACGACCAGGCCCGGTGCGCCGCGCTCGTCGAAGAGTTCGCCCGCCGCCGAGGCTACGACCTCAAGGTCGTCGACATCGAGCGGGCCGGCCGACTCGAGCGGATGGTCGCGGAGCACCTCAAAGGCGTCCAGACGTTCCCGGTCCTCCTCGCGCCGAACGGCCGCCGGCTCGAAGGGATCGACGCGTTCACGGAAGAAGCGATCGCCGAGCTGATGCCGACGGAGCTCAAGGGCGTCGTCCGTGCGTTCACCTACCTCAAGGTCCGCGGCGGTCAGTTCGACCAGATCCGCGCGCAGCTCGAATCGCTCGCGCCGGTCAAAGAGATGCACTTTCTGACCGGCGACTGGGACGTCTTCTTGGTGCTCGAGTTCCGGGAATCGGCGGCGGGAAAGCGCCAGGTCCTCGACTTCGTGACCGAGAAGATCCGGGGGATCCCGGAAGTGATCGACACGTCGACGCTCGTGCCCGAGTGGTCGGTCACGAAGTTCCCGCTGCTCACGAGCGAGCGGGAAGCTTCGCGCGCCGCCGCGTCCGGCGGCGGCCCCGGTACGCCACGCTCGGCACCGTAGGCGCCTCGCGGCCGGGCTCGGGAGAGCCGTAGAGCGCCTCGACCGTCGCGGGATGCTCTTCGAGCCAGCGGACGCCGTCGATGTACGCGGCGAACGTCTCGAGCGAGGTGAACAGCGGGAGGCCGAGCTCGACGCTGCGGCGCCGGAGCACGTACTCGTCCTCGAGCATCCGCTCGAACTTTTCCTGCGTGAGCGACGACGGGACGTTGAGCAAGAGGTCGATCTCCCCCTGGTCGAGCGCCGTGAGGACGTTCGGCTGCCGGGCCGGCTCGCTCACCTTGTGGAGCACGCGCACGCCCCGGATCCCGTGCTCGCGCAGGTAGTTCGCCGTGTCCTCGGTGGCGGCGAGGCGGAAGCCGGCCTCCCGCGCCCGTCGGGCGATCGGCAAGAGCTCCGCCTTCAGCCGAAGCCCGCCGACGCTCACGAACGCGGTTCCGCCCGGGCGCGCGAGCGGCACGCCGGTCGCGACGAGCGCCTTGACGAGCGCGTCGCTGAACGTCGGGCCGAAGCAGGCGACCTCGCCGGTCGACTGCATCTCGACGCCGAGGACCGGGTCCGAGCCCGCGAGCTGCAAGAACGAGAACTGCGGCACCTTGACGCCCCAGCGGTTCGGCGGGAGCGGTGCGAGGCCCGTCCGGGAGAGCGGCCGACCGAGCATGGCGCGCGCCGCCTCCCGCAACAGCGGCACTCCCGTCGCCTTCGCGAGGAACGGGAGCGATCGGCTCGCGCGCAGGTTGAGCTCGATGATCTGGTAGTCGCCGTCGCGGACGAGGAACTGGACGTTGAACGGCCCGCGGATCGCGAGCCGGCGGGCGAGCCGTTCGGCGGCGTCGATCAGCCGCTGCTGGACGGCGGCGGGGGTGTGGCGGGGCGGCAGGCAGAAGATCGCATCGCCCGAATGCACGCCGGCGCGCTCGACGTGCTCGAGGATCCCGGCGACGAGCGTCCGCTCGCCGTCGGAGATGGCGTCGAGCTCGATCTCGTCGGCCCCTTCGACGAACTTCGTCAGGACGACCGGATGCTCGGGCGAGACCCGGGCCGCCTCGTTCAGGAACCGGGCGAGATCGTGGCGGCCGGCGATCACCCGCATCGCCTGCCCGCTCAGGACGTAGCTCGGGCGGACGAGGACCGGGTAGCCGACCAGGTCGGCGAACGCGCTCGCCTCGTCGACGGTCGTGAACGCCTTCCACGCGGGCTGCGGGATCTGGAGCGACTCGAGCAGACCGGCGAACCGCGCGCGGTCCTCGGCGAGGTCGATCGAGGCGGACGCCGTGCCGAGGATCGGCGCTCCGATCGCGTGCAACAGCGGGGTCAGGTTCTGGGCGAGCTGGCTTCCGACGCAGGTGACGATGCCGCGGAACCGCTCGAAGTCGAGGATGTCCCGCACCCGCTCGAGCGTGATCTCCTCGAAGTACAGCCGGTCCGACCGGTCGTAGTCGGTGCTGACCGTCTCCGGATTCGAATTGAGCAGCGCGACGCCGCCGACCCCCTCGGCCTTGAGGCCGTCGACGAGGTTCATCGTCGACCAGTCGAACTCGACGCTCGAGCCGATGCGGTACGGCCCGGCGCCGAGCACGAGCACCGAGTCGTTCGCCATCGGTTCGACGTCGTCGGCGTCGGCGCGGTAGGTCAGATAGAGGTAGTTGGTCGTCGACGGCCACTCCCCGGCGAGCGTGTCGATCATCCGGACGCGCGGCCGGACGCCGAGCGCGAGGCGGCGCCGGCGGACCTCCTCCTCGTCGACGCGGCTCGCCCGCGCGATCGCACGATCGGAAAAGCCGAGCTCCTTCGCGGTGCGCAACAGATCGGGCGGGATCTCGCCGCCCGGGGCCGATTGGAGGGCGCGGTGGGTCCGCTCGACCTCGGCGAGCTGCTCGACGAACCAGCGGTCGATGTACGTCACGGCGGCGATCGTCGCGGGGTCGATGCCGGCCCGCAGCGCCTCGAGCACGCGCGTGAGGATCTCCGGGGTCGGGCTCGCGAGGTCGGCGAGGATCGCGTCCCGGCCGCGCACCTCCGTGGGCGGAACAAGGTCGGCCCTCGGGTCGCTCATCCGCACCGCCTTCAGCATCGCTTCCGGGAACGACGCCCCGACGCCCATCACCTCGCCGACGCTCTTCATCGACGGGCCGAGGCGCCGGTCGGCGCGCGCGAACTTGTCGAGGTCCCACCGGGGCAGCTTCACGACGACGTAGTCGAGCGCCGGCTCGAAGCACGCGGTCGTCACGCCCGTGACGCGGTTCTTGAGCTCGGGAAGCGTGTAGCCGAGCGCGAGCTTCGCGGCGACGTACGCGAGCGGGTAGCCCGTCGCCTTGCTCGCGAGCGCGCTCGAGCGCGAGAGCCGCGCGTTGATCTCGATCGCGTAGTACTCCTCGCTCGTCGGGTCGAGGCAGAACTGGATGTTGCACTCGCCGACGATCCCGCAGACCTCGACGGCGCGCAGCGCCGCCTGCCGGAGCATCTGGTACTCCTCGTCGGTGAGCGTCTGGCTCGGCGCGATGACGATGTTGTCGCCGGTGTGCACCCGCATGCTGAGGACGTTCTCCATGTTGCAGACGGTGAGCGCGTTGCCCCGGCGGTCGCGCACGACCTCGTACTCGAGCTGCTTGAACGTCCCGACGTACCGCTCGAGCAACACCTGGCCGACGGGACTCGCCCGGAGCCCCCGGCCGACGACGTCGGCGAGCTCCTCGGGCGTGCGCGCGATGCCCCCGCCGCGGCCGCCGAGCGTGTAGGCGACGCGCACCATCACCGGGTAGCCGAGCACCTCGGTCGCCGCCCGGGCCTCCTCGAGGGAGTAGACCGCCCGGCTCGGCAACGTCGGGACCTTCGCCCGGGCCATCGCCTGGACGAACTTCGCGCGATCCTCGGTCGCCCGGATCCCCGCGAGCGGCGTGCCGAGGACCCGGGTCCCCGTGCGCCGGAGCGCGCCGCGGTCGGCGAGGCCGACGCCGCAGTTGAGGGCGGTCTGGCCGCCGAAGCTCAGCAGGAGCCCGTCGGGCTTCTCCGCGGCCAGGATCGGCTCGACGAACGACGGCACGAGCGGCTGAAAGTACACCCGTCCGAGCCGCGGCGGGTCGGTCTGGAGCGTGGCGATGTTCGGGTTCACGACGACCGTGTAGACGCCTTCCTCCTCGAGCGCCTTGAGGCATTGGCTGCCGGAGTAGTCGAACTCGCCCGCCTCGCCGATCTTGAGCGCGCCCGAGCCGAGCAGCACGACCTTGCGGGGGAGACTCGGCGTCATGCGCGTCGCCTCACCTTGCGCGCGAACTCGTCGAAGACGAACGACGCCTCGCGCGGTCCCGGATGGCCTTCGGGGTGGCCTTGGAGCGCGAGCGTGCGGCCCCGGCGGTCCTTCAGGCCCTCGAGCGTACCGTCGTCCGGGTTCGTCGCCCAAGGGACGAGGTCGGCGCCGGCGAGGCTGCTCGGGTCGACGGCGTAGCCGTGGTTCTCGCTCACGATCAGCGCCCGGCCGTCCGGGAAGCGGACCGTCTTGTTCTGCCCGCGGTGGCCGAACTTGAGCTTGAACGTGGCGGCGCCCCGGCTCAGGGCGAGCAGCTGGTGGCCGAGGCAGATGCCGAGGGTCGGCAGCGCGCGGACGCTCGGTCGCCGGAGCTCCTCGATCGTCGTCGCCCACTGCACCGGGTCGCCCGGACCGTTCCCGACCAGCAAGCCAGCGACCCGCCGCCCATCGTACCGATCGGGCACCGGCTGGTCGTACGGGAGCCGCAGCACCGAGAGCCCGCGGTCGAGCAGGTTGCGGATGATGCTCGCCTTGACGCCGCAGTCGAGCAGCGCGACGACCGGTCCCCCGTTCCGGGCGATCAGGGTCGGCTCCTTCGGCGACACCTCGAGCATGTACGGTTCGGTCCCGTAGGCCGGGGCGGCGTCCATCGCCCGTCGCAGCTCTTGGTCGGTCGGCGCCCGCCCCGCCGGGTGGACGTCGACCACGCCTCGGAGGACCCCGTGCGCCCGCAGCCGCTCGGTGAGGCGGCGCGTGTCGACCCCGACGACGCCGGGCACCCCTTCGGCGCGAAGCCAATCGTCGAGCGACCGGCCGCTCTGCCAGTGATGGGGAGCGGTGACCCCCCGGACGACGAGCGCGCGGACCTGGATCTCGTCGCTCTCGAAGCCGACGGGGAGCCCGTCGGCGTCTCGCACCCCGGCGGGCGGCACCCCGTAGTTGCCGAGGAGCGGGTAGGTGAACGTCAGGATCTGGCCCCGGTACGACGGGTCGGTGAGCGACTCGACATAGCCGACCATGCCGGTCGTGAAGACGACCTCGCCGACCCGCCGGGCGGAAGCGCCGAGCCCGCGGCCGTCAAAGCGCGTTCCGTCCTCGAGAAAAAGGGTCCCCCCGAGCGCGCTCGGCTCCTCGGAAGGCGGTGCGGGCAAGAGAACCCGAACCGTCCGAGCCCGTCGAAACTTTAAGCGTTGCGCGTTCGCGCGGCGCTCCGGGCCGTCGGCCGGCGCGGGACGGCGCGTCGAGCCCAAGGAGAACGGCAACGACCCGAGCCGTCGGTCCGTCGGGGGCGGCGAGGGGGGAGGCCTCATCTCCCTCGACGGAGTGGTCAACGTCGCGATGCCCGGATTCCCTCGGCTGAAGCCGTCGTACGACTTCGTGGTCGCCGGCGCGGGCCACGCGGGACTCCAGGCCGGGCTCAAGGCCGGCCTGCTGATGCGCACCGCCTGCCTGCTCGATCGCGGCCGCAAGTACAGCCGGTCGTACTACGCGCCGAAGATGGATAATATTCCGGGATTCCCGGACGGCATCTCGGGCCACGCGCTCCTTGACCTCCAGGTCGAGGCGGTCCGCCGCCTCGAGTCGCGCGTCGGCTACTTCACGCCCGCCCGGGTCACGGCGATCGTCCGCGAGGGGGAGGGGTACGCGACGACGTTCGAGTGGCTGGCGGCGACCCACACCGTCCGGTCGAAGGCGGTGATCTTGGCGCTCGGCGTCGTCGACCGGATGCCCGAGATCGACGGGAAGATCGACGGGATCTTCCCGTGGGCGAACCAGGCGCTCGTCGACTTCTGCCTCTTGTGCGACGGCCACGAGCTCACGGGCCGCACGGTCGCCGTGCTGGGCGATGACGCCTTCGCGGCCCGGACCGCGCTCGACCTGTTCGACTTCGAGGTCGCGTCGGTCGAGGTGCTGACGTTTGGGCGGCCGTTCCTCGGGGGCGTGGCGCCGGCCGAGCGCGCGGCGCTCCAGTCGGCGCTCGACGCGCGGGGCGTCCGGGCGGTGGAGACGCCGGTCGTCGGGTACGACGGCCTCCGGGAGAAGCGCTTCGGGGTCCGGTTCGCCGACGGCACGACCCGCACGTACGACCGGGGCTTCAGCGCGCTCGGCTGGTACGACCTCCATCAGGAGATCCCGCGGTCGCTCGGGTGCGCGTTCGACCCGGACGGCTACGTGATCACCGACGACGATGGTCGGGTCCTTTCGGCGTCGACCCACGAACCGATCCCCGGGCTGTACGCGGCCGGCGACCTCCGCAACGGCTGGAACCAGATTCCCGAGGCGTGGGCGACGGCCGAACGCGCGGTGATCCACGCCTTCTCCAGTTATCTGGACTGAGCGCGAGAAGCGGAGCCGACGGCCTAGCGGCCGAGCGGGGCGGCCGCCGCGGAGATCCCGCCCGCCGGTCCGGTCGCGGCGCCCTTCACGTCCAAAAGCCGCGCGAGGGCGTACAGGTCGCTCGCCACCGCGCTCGCCCCGGCGGCTCGGAACCGTTCGGCGGACATCGAGGTCGGCTCGGACGGGTCCGGCAAGACCGCGTAGAAGCGCGCGCGGGCGCGCGTCGCGCACTCCGCGTCGATCAGGTGGTCGCCGACGTACAGCGCGCGGTCGAGCGGCACGCCCATCTCGCGGAGCAATAGGTGGAGCGCCTCCGGGGACGGCTTTTCGGGCCCGGGCATCGAGCGGGCCCTCAAGTACGGGAAGTACGCCGCGAGGTGGGTCGCGGCGAGGGCGGCCCGGCAGAACGCCTCGGAGCTGCGGGTGAGCACCCCGAGCCGAAAGCCGCGCTCCGCGAGACCGTGGAGGAGTTCGGGGGCGCCCGGTCGAACGCGAGTGCGGGGCAGCGCCTCCAGCTCGAGGGAGTCGAGACGCCGACGGAACTCCGCCTCGAACCGGTAGACGAGCCCTTCGCCGCCCGCCAATCGGCCGAGCTCGTCCCGGGCCGTCTCGACGATCCGGTGGATCGGTTCCCCCGGCGACAATCGCCCGGGGGGGACGCCGTAGCGCTCGGCGAGACGGACGACCTCTCCCCGCATCCGCCCGAAGTCGTGGTGCGAGAGGACGAGCGTCCCGTCTAGATCGAAGACGATGCCGAGGAACGGCTCGAGGAATCGGGGCTCGTGGTCGCTCGACAGCGGCATCGCATCGGGGGCTTCGTGTTCGGCTAGGCCGGGAACCTAAGGTAAGCCTTTGCGTCCAGTGGCAACGGCGGTCGGCGCGGGATCACGGCGGCCCGGCGAGATGGGGGACGATGCCGTACCACGCCGACCGGCCCTTGTCGAACGTCGTGCCGCACTGGTAGCAGAAGAACAGGCGGACGGGGGGCTCCGGCGGCTCGCCTTCCATCGCTTGCCCGCAGACCGGGCAGCAAAGCTTCTCCCCGATCTCGGGAAGGCCGTACCAGCGGTCGCGCTTTTCGTCGAAGACGACCCCGTCGACGGCGCAGACGTGCATCGGGAACGGCACGTCCCGGCCTCGGGGGCTCGCCATCGCGCGGCCGCAGACCGGACAGAACATATTTCTCCGGGAGCGGCCGGAGGGAATGAGCCTATCGCGTCCACCGTCCCGTCCGCGCTACGGGCGGCGCAGGGTGACGATCGATTCCCGCAGCCGAAAGTTGCGTCGCTGGCCCGACCGGCGCTCGCGGGCGATGTCGATCCGTTCGATCGACCAGCCGTTCCGCTCGGCGAGCCGGGCGAGCAACAGGTCACCCGGGATGTAGACCCCGGCCATCAAGGAGTCGCCGACGACCAGCACGAACCGACCGTTCGGACGGACCGCTCGGCCGACCCGAGCGAGCACGGGCGCGAGGTCGGCGAAGTACCGCCGGACGATCGCGTGCATGTCGGCGCGGCGGTACGTCCGCTTCGCCGCGACGTTCGCGGCGAGCCGATCCGTGATCTCCGCGAGCCACGGGTCTTCCCCGACCGCGGGCGCCGCGAGGAACGGGGCGGCGTCCGGCCGCCCGAGGTTGTCGCAGGCGACCTCGGCCGACCGCAACCGAGCGAGGTCGGCGTAGCTCGTCGCATAGCCGAGCCACGCGAGCTCGAGCTTGTAGTTCATGACGTAGTCCATCCCGTTGACGTACGGCGGGCTGGTGACGGCGAGGTCGACCGACCCGCGGGGGAGCTCGAGCGCCCGCGCGTCGGATTCGATCACGGTCGCCGGCGGTCCCCACCGGGCGCGCTCGCCGTCGAGTAGAGCGAGGTCCGCCTCCATCTCCGCCACGGCCGACCGGACCCGATCGTACGCCGACCGGTCGTTGTGGCCAGCGCGCCCTCGACGGTACCCGAGGCACGGCGAGCGGTGGAGCCGGCTCACCGGCACCAAACTCCGGGCGAACGCCACGTTCAGCGCTTCGCCGATCGGGTCGCTCCGGTCGGGGCGGCTCGCCACCAGGCGGCGCAGCTCGCCGAGCCGGGCGGGGGGAAATTGACGGCGGGTCTCTCGGAGAAAGACGAGCGGCGCAGCGGCCGATCGACGGGCCCGGGCGATCCAGTCGTCCGCGGCCCGGCCGAGCGCGTACGGGTCGAGCTCGAAGCGCGTCTTGACGCGCGCGGCGAGCGCCGCCGGCGGAAGGAGCTCGACCCCGATCGCCCGGGCGCCAGCTCGACGCGCCTCCACGAGCGTCGTGCCGCTCCCCGCGAACGGGTCGAGGACGGTCCGGCCCGCCCCGATTCCGTGCTCGCTCAACCGCTCCGCGACGAACGCCGCGGAGTACCCCTGGACGTACGGCCACCACCGGTGGACCGGGGCGTCGTGGTTGTCCGAAAACGTGATCGGCCGATCGGCGCGGCCGACGGCGATTCCGTGCTCCCGCTCGAACCGGTCCAGGTAGTCGCCCGGTCCGACAAAGTCGCGGCGCTCCTCGAGCGCTTCGTACTCGCGCAAGAGATACAGCCCTCGCCCCATCCGGACGACGTCGCCCGCGGCTTCGAGCCGGTCGAGGATGCCGCGGACCCCAGCCTCCGGCGTGCGAAGCCGGCTCGCCAACTGCCGGAACGTGGCGCCGGTCGGGCCCGAATCCTCGAGGAGCGCGATCAGCGCGCTCATGGGAGGGGGCGTCTCCGGTCCGTGCGGCACGGCCGCGGGATGCGGCCGGTCCTACAAGTCCGCATCGCCCATCGTCCCCGCCCACCGACCCGCCGCGAGCAGGACGACGCTCGCCGCAAAGGCGGCCCCGGCGGCGTAGAGGTACGGGTACCACGCGCTCTCGATTGCCAGCACCCCGAGCACGAGGTTGGAGGCAAAGAGGCCGAGGCCGCGGTAGGCGCTGAGGGCGCCGAACGCGCGCCCCGCCCTCTCGTCCGGCGAGACGGCGGCGACGAGGGTCGGTTCGAACGTCTCGATCGCCCCGAGCGCGGCGCCGAGGATCGCCGCGCCGACGAGATACGCGAAGACTCCGAGGGAGAGCCCCGCGGCGAGCGCGATGATCGCGGAGCCGGCCGCGGCGGTTAGATAGCCCGCGGTGGCCAGCCAGAGCCGCCGACGGCGGCGCCGCCGACCGAGCCGGAGCCCCGCGAGCGCGGAGACGCCGAGGGTGACGACGAAGAAGAGGACGCCGAACGCGGCGTCGTGCGTGCCTTCCGCCGTCGTGAGGACGGGAAAGCCGATGCTGAACGAGGCGAACCCGTACAGAAGCGTCGCGGCGAAGATCCCCCGGAGGAGCGACCGAGCCGGCGGGCTCCGCGGCGCGTCGACGACGGGCCGCGGTGGCGGGTCGGCCGCTCGGGCCGTCGCCGGGATCGTCCGGCCGATTCGCACCCCGAGCAGGACGAGGGTCGAGACGACGAGCGGCCCGATTGGGACGAGCAGCGCGAGCGAGTAGGAGACGCCTCCCGCGAGCAGCACGAACGCGTAGAGCGCGGCGGTCATCCCACCGCCGACATCGAGCGCGTGGAGGAACCCGAACGCCTCCCCCGTGTGGGCGGGGTCGACCGCCGCCGCGAGCAGCGCCCGCCGCGGCGGCGTGCGCAGGTTGCGGGCCCACCAGCCGGCGACGAGCAACCCGACCGCGACGAGCGGCACGCTCGTGAGGCCGGTGAGCGCGAGGAGCGGAATGAAGGCGTTGCCCGCGACCGCGATGCGCCAGCGGCCGTACCGATCGGCGAGCCGTCCGCCGAGGTAGGCGAAGAGCGCCCCGGGCCCGTAGGCGAGCGCCTGCGAAACGCCGAACAACCAGATCGGCGCACCGAGGTGGACGACGAGGTAGAGCGGAAAGACGGCGAGGACCGCCTGGTAGCCGAGGTCGGCGAAGAACGCCGATAGCGAGATCCGCCAGACGTCCGGAGTCCGCCACGTCGGTGCCGTTCGGGTCGGATCCGGTCCGGACGAATGCATCGCCGAGGATACACCCGGATGGAATAGACGGTTTCTTCAGAGGAACCCGCGGGGGCGCGCCGCACGGTCCGCGCGGAAGAGTCGGAGGGGGAGCCCCGCGACGGCTCCCCCTACGATCGCCGCGCGATTCGTCTCGGCCGAGCGAACCGCGATGGCTTCCCTGGATCCGCGGGGCCACCTAGACCGACAGCCGCCGCCACTGATCGATCCCGTCGCACAGCAGACTGATCGTGAGCCCGAGCCCCACGATCGCGAGGAGGGGGAAGAGGTACATCCACCAATAATCGGCGCCCCCGGGGAAGCTGAACCCCGCGCAGGTGCCGATCGCGAGCAGGTTCCCCCACTCGGGGAAGGCGACCGACGGGAGCGGAGAGGCCGGCGCGAGGTGCGGGATGAAGTAGTCCGGCCCCAAGGTCGACGGGACCAAATAGCCGCCCCCGCAGTTGTAGAACCACGGGAAGACGGCGAGGACGAAGAAGATCGGCGCCACGTCGACCGGTAGTTGCGCGAGCACCGGGCTCACGGAGTTCGGCAGGACGTGCCAGTAGGCGAGGTGGGCGGTCCCGGCGCCCGACGCCCGGGCCGCCTCGACGTACGGTTCGTGCGCGACGACCCGCGCCCGTTCGCGGACGGTGCGTGCTCCCGTCGGCCAGAGGAGGAGGCCGAAGAGTGCGATGAAGAGGGGGAGATTCCCCTGGGACGGGTCGAGGAGGGTGAGCCCGGCATAGACCGCGACGACGAGGAAGAACGACGGGATCGCCCCGATGGAATCGCTAACGAAAGTGATCAGCGCATCGGCCCAGCCGCCCTCCGACAGGCCGGCGACGACCCCGAAGCTAAGCGCGAGCGTCGCGTCGATCGCCAGGATCGCGAGGACGATCGCCAGATCCCACGGCGTGGCCTGCCAGACCGCTCGGAATACGTCCGCGCCGAGACCCGACACGACGCCGAACGGATGCGCCCACGACGGGCCGATCGGGTGGAACGGCGGCACCCACGCCGGGTTCGTGGCGATCGTGCCCCACGATCCCCAGTAGACGACCAAGGCGCTCAGCGCGGCCCCGACGTACACGAGAGCGAGCGAGGCGCCGATCCACAGTTCCGCTCCCGGCGGCCGGCGCGCCCACTGCGCGCGCCAGCCCACTCGCCTCCGCCCGTTCTCGGCTGCCGATCGCGGACGGACCGGGAAGGACGTCACCGGGCGAACCTCCCGCGCGGGTCGAGCCGCGCCGCCGCGAGGTCAATGACCAAGACCGCGACCACGACGAACGCCGCCAGGACGAAGACGAGGGCCTCGAACGGAACGTAGTCCGCCTGGCTCAGCACGCTCAGGGTGATGAACCCGATCCCCGGGTCGCTGAAGAGGCCCTCGACGACGAACTGCGCGCCGAGGTATCCCGGGATCGTGAGGGCAAAGACGAGGAGGAACGACGGCGTGACACGACGGGCCGTGTGCCGCCAGAGCAGCGTTCGTTCCGGAACGCCACGGGCACGGCTCCCCGTCACATACAGCTCCTGTTTCGCCGAGGCCACGATGCTCCGCCCGTGGCGCAGGAAGATCGCGAGGTAGGCGAGCGCCACCGCCGACGCCTGGATGGCGGTCTTGACGATCGTGATCGTCTCGACCGTCCAGTCGCGGTGGAGCGCCGCGTCGATCACCGGTAAGCCCGTGGGGCGGGTGACCCACCCGTCGACGACCCACGAAGGAAACCCTCCGTAGTACTGGTCGAACCAGGGCGGCGACGGGATGATGCCGTCCCCCGGTAGGTCGTGGAACGTGGTATAGAACCCGAAGAAGACGGCGTATAGGATCCACGTTCCGAGGACGAACGACGGGATGAGCGCCACCACGAGCGTGCCGAACCGAACGGGCGCATCGGCGGACGATCGGCGGCTCCAGCCGACCGCGAGGCTCACCGGGTAAGCGATGAGGGCGCAGAGGGGAAGGGCGAACAGCGCGATCTGGATCGAATTCGGGAGGAAATCCGCGAAGAGCGTCGACCACGGGATGTCGTACGGCCCCAACGTGGCGATCCCCCACTGGCCCGTGAACATGTTCGCGACGAAGACGGCGAACGCCCGGAAGTAGCCCGGGATCGTGCTCGAATGGCCGGCGTGGATTGCCAGGGGAACGTTGACCGTGACGTAGAGGAGCACGAGAATGAAGAGGAGCTGCGCGGGGAGCAGCGCGAGGCGCCGGAGCGTGAGCTCGACGACGCCCGATCGTCGTCGGCCCGCTCGCGAACGAGGCGGCCGCTCACTCGGGGCGGATGCGGCCGGCGGGCCCGTCGCCCGGTTCGTCACGGATAGACCGGAACGAGTCTCGACTAAATGGTTGGCGAATTCCGGTGCGCGTTGCGGTGGGTCGGGCGGCCCGATGCCGCGGGCCCCCGCGACGACCGAAGCGACCGGCTACGTGGGTCCCGATAGGGTAAGGCCGTCGGCGACGACGGTCGGAGCGAGCAGCGCCCCTTCGAGCGTCGCCGTTGACCCGACCTTCCGGACCGAGTTGAGCAGCGACGGCTCGCCCGACGTGGAGAAGACGAAGCCGCCCAACGTGCCGCCGCGGATCGGTTCGGCACGCTTTCCCCCGCGGATCCGGTACCCGATCCGGATCTCGCCGCCGAACGTCCCGGAGATCGGGTCCGGGTTCGGCCAACCGAGCTGGTCGATCCAGACTCCCTCCCCAATCGCCTCGAGGAGCTCCTCGTCGCTCCCGTCCTTACCGGGATCCACGACGAGCGTGCCGGTGGTCGGGCGAGGACGGCCGACGAACCGACACCAGTCCGATCCGAACTCCGACCCGCGGCGAGCGGCGCCGTTCGTCGTCCGCTCGAACGCGGCCGCATGCAGTGCGTCGTATAGGAGGTCGGTGCGCGTGCCGGCCTTGACGAGGTCGAGCCGGGGCGGGATCGCTCCCTCGTCGTCGACCGGCGCCGAGCCGATCGACCAGTCGACGGTCGGGTCGCGCGACAAGGAGATCGACTGCGCCGCAACGGCGCTGCCGTCCGGGACCGCCATCTTCCGGAGCCGCCCGACGCCGCTGAAGCGCAGGTGAATGGCGGCCGGGAGGATCTCGCTCAACAGCGACGCGGGCAGCGCGACCGGTAGCGGACCCGACGGCGTCGCGGTCGCGCGCCGAACGTCCCGGGCGAGCGTCGTCCACCGCTCGGCGGCCGGGGGGAGCGACGAGCGGTCGAGCCGTCGCATCGCCCGTACGACCCAATACTCCCCGGCGGGGTCGGCCGCCCGGGTGCCCGTCGACTTGAGCGCGAGCTCGAGTTCCGCGAACGTCTCGCGGTACCCGACCGAAAGTCCTTCGGAGTTGACGATCGTCGTGTCCGCGATCGTCGCGCGGACCGAGCCAAAACTCGGCTGCACGTCGCGGGCGTTCGAGCACTCCGTGAGCGCGGCCTCGACGTAGGCGCGAACCGCCTCCACGGGGTCGCGACTCAACTCGGGGTCTTCGACGCGAGGGCCGTGCGGACGCGACGGCGCATCGGTCGGCAACGCCACCGCGCGCACCGGGAATCGGGCGTGCCGAGCGGTCGCCTCCGCATCGTCGACCAGCCGCCGGAGCCCCGTCTTTGACAGATCCGTCGTCGCCTGAAAGCCGACTCCGAGTCCGTCGGCGGACGGACGGAACAACCGCAGCCCCACGCCTTCGACGGAGAGCGGGCCGCGCACGGTTTCGGTTCGACGGCCGTCGACGTACAGCTCGAAGCGAGAGAGTCGCTGGCCGAAGAGTTCCCACGGTCCGGGGACGTTCAACCGCTCGGCCACCGCGGGGGCCGTCTCCCACAGTCGCTCGGTCATGCTCGGCCCACCGTCGCCCGAGTAAGGAGGTACGGTCCGCCGGATCCGACCGGGAGGTAATCGGTGTGGCCTTTGCCGCAGAAGCCGGTATCGAGGACCGGTTCGACCGTCTTTCCGACCCCTCGGACGTCCCGCAGCACTTCCAGCACCCGGCCCGACAGGGCCATCGATCCGACGAGGCGTCCGAGCGCTCCGTGCTCGATCAAGTGCCCCTTCTTCACCTTGATCTGCATCAGCCCTCCCAGCGGGTCCTCGATCCCCGAGGTGGTGGTCTCCAGGAGCACTCCGTCCCGGGCCTCCTTCACGAGCTCGTCGAGCGTCATGTCGCCGCCCGCGACCATCGTGTTCGTCATCCGGACCCAGACCCGGCTTAGAAAGTCCGACCGTCGGGCGTTCCCCGTCGGTCGGGCGCCGAGCGCTTCGGCGGTCGTCCGGTCGTGCAGCGCCCCGACGAACCGGCCCCGGTCGATGAGCAGGGTTCGCTGGGCCGGCGTTCCCTCGTCATCGAAGTAGATCGTCCCGAATCCGCCGGGATAGCGGCCATCGTCCAGAATCGACACGATCTCGGGGGCCACGACCGTTCCGAACAACGGCTTGAGGTACGACCGGTCGCGAACGAACTGGTCCGCCTCCGTACCGTGGCCGAACGATTCGTGCGCGAACG
>JAKAWP010000067.1 GCA_021816955.1 Thermoplasmata archaeon | reverse complement strand
CGGGTCCAGGTCGCCCGCGAGTTCATGCACGACATGGAGATCCTCTTCCTCGACGAGCCGACGGTCGGGCTCGACGTCATCGTTCGCCGGGCGCTGCTCGACTCGATCAAGGCCGAGGTCCGACGGGGCCTCACGGTCGTCTTCACGACGCACAACCTCGAAGAGGCCGACTACCTGTGCGACCGCATCGCGGTGATCGACCAGGGGAAGATCCTCGTCCTCGACACCCTCGCCAACCTGAAGCGCCTCTACAGCGGCAAGCGGACGATCGACCTCACGGTCGGGGGCGGCGACGCGGAGATCTTCTTCGACCGGCTCCCCTCCGCGCTCCCGATCGGAACAACGGTCACGCGCTCGGGCCCCTCGGCGGTCCTCCTCACCGACCGGCCGAAGGAAGCGCTCAGCGCGGTCATCGACGTCTCGACCGCCACGAAGGTCCAGTTCGACTGGCTCGCCGTTCGCGAGCACACGCTCGAGGACGTCTTCCTAAGGTCCGTAGGGCAAGGGGGGGATACCGATCGCCGCGACGCCTAATCTCGTGCGGCTGATCTACCGGAACATCCGGGTCAACACCGATGTCGCCAGCCTGACGATCCTCATCGGGCTCCCCGCGATGTACCTCATCTTCTTCGGCTACGGCTTCCAATCGCTCGCCAGCGGCTCGAGCTACCTTTCCTTCCTCACGCCCGGGATCATGGCGTTCCAGGCCGTGATGGCGGGGACCGTCGGCGGCAGCATGCTCTGGGCCGACCGCCGCTGGGGGATGCTCGCCCAGCTGTTGGTCGGGCCGTTCTCCCGACTCGAGTACCTCCTCGGCATCATGTTCACCGCCGTCATCTTCGGCCTCGCCGGCGCCCTCCTCATGCTCGGGGTCGCCTATCTCCTCCTGCACGGTATCGCGATCTCGCCCCTCATGGGCCTCGCGATGCTCGGGACAATCGCCCTCGGCTCGATCTTCTTCGGCTCGCTCCTCCTGTACATCTCGGCCCGCGTGAAGTCGAACAACACCTACAACAGCATCCAGGTGCTCACGCTGTTCTTCGTCAACTTCGCGAGCACGGTATTCTATCCGTTGAGCGGGAACCTGCCGGCCGTCCTGCACGCGCTCTTTCTCGTCAACCCGCTCACCTACGTCGCCGACACGGTGCGCGGGGCCGCGCAGGGCCAGCTCACCGCGACGAACGGCCTCGAGATGATCGTCCTTTCCGCCGAGACGGTCGTCGCGCTCGTCTTCGCCGTGCGCGCCTACCTGCGCAGCGACGTCTCGATGGAGTGAGCGGGCGACCCGGACCCCGTCACCAGATCTGGACGCGATCGGCCTCCGCGCGCCAGAGCGGCGAAGTCGGCGGCACCTGAAACGCCGCGTAGAACGCCTCGACGTTGGAGAGCGGGCCGATCACCCGGAACCTCGGCGGAGCGTGGGGGTCGATCGTGAGCCGGCGCGTCGCTTCCTCCGGGCGGACCGACGAGCGCCAGATCTGGGCGAACGACAGGAAGAACCGTTGCTCCGCCGTGAACCCGTCGATCGGTCGGCGGAGCTCGGGCGAGCGCTCCAGCCGCCGCAGCAGCGCGTCGTACGCGATCCGCACGCCGCCGAGATCCGCGAGGTTCTCCCCGAGGGTGAGCTCGCCGTTCACGGGCTGCCCCGGCAACGGCTCGTAGCGGGCGTACTGCTCGACCGCCTTCTTCGCCCGACGCGTGAACTCCTGGGCGTCGGCGTCGGTCCACCAGTCGTTCAGGTTCCCGTCCGCGTCGTACTTGCGGCCTTGGTCATCGTAGCCGTGCGTGATCTCGTGCCCGATCACAACCCCGATCCCGCCATAGTTCACAGCGGGGTCCTTTGTCGCGTCGAAGAACGGCGGCTGGAGGATGCCCGCGGGAAAGACGATCTCGTTCATCGTCGGGTTGAAGTACGCGTTCACCTGCGGCGGCGTCATGTACCACTCGCTGCGGTCGACGGGCTGGCCGACGCGCGACGCCTGCCGCGCGACCTCGAGCGCGACCGCGCGCCGGACGTTCCCGGCGTAGTCGCCGCGAGCGAGGCGCACCGACGAGTAGTCGCGGAACTTGTCGGGGTGCCCGATCTTGACCGTGAATCGGTCGAACTTCTCGAGGGCCTTCGCCCGAGTCGCCTCGCTCATCCAGTCAAGCGAGCGCAGGCGGTCCCGGAACACTGCCCGCAAATCGTCGACGAGCTCGGCCATCTTCGCCCGCGCCTCGGGCGGGAAGTACCGCTCGACGTACAGCTCCCCGAGCGCCTCGCCGAGCACCCGGTCGACGACGAGCGCCGCTCGCTTCCACGCCGGCTCGGGCTCGGGCTGGCCGAGGAGCGTCCGGTGGAAGAACCGGAAATTCTCCGCTTCGACGGCCTCGTGGAGGAACGGGGCGTTCGCGTGGACGATCTGCCAGCGGAGATAGACCTTCCAGCCGGCCAGGGAGACCCGGCGGAGGAGCGCGTCCGTCGCGCCGAAGAACTCGGGCTGGCCGATCACCACGTGAGAGGCCGACGGCAAGCCGCGATACGCCCAGTACCGCGGAAAGCGGAGCGTCGGATAGTGGTCGCCGAGCTCGTCGAGTGTGAACGCGTTGTAGTTCTTGTTCGGGTCGCGCAGCTCGGTGCGGCTTCGGCTCGTGCGGGCGAGTTCCGTCTCGATCGCGAGAACCGTCTTCGCATGGGCGGCCGCCGTCGCCTCGCTCTCGCCGAGCAGCCGCTCCATCCGCGCGATGTGCTCGACGTACGCTCGTCGTATCTCCGCGAATCGGTCGTCGAAGTAGTAGTCCCGGTCGGGAAGCGAGAGCCCCCCCTGGACAGCGTAGAACGCGTAGGTCGAGCTGTGGCGCTCGTCCGGGTCGACGGCCGTGTGGAAGATCGGCTCGATCCCCGCCGCGTGCAGGCGGGCCAAGAACGGGACGAGGCTCGACAGGCGCGGGAGACGCTCGAGGCGGGCGATCGCCGCCGCAATCGGGGCGAAGCCGCGCGCGTTGCGCCGGGCCGTGTCAATCGCGGACGCATAGAGTGTCCCGACCTGCCGAACGACTGGCCGGACGGCCGGCGCCCGCCGCCGCGACGCGGCCGCCGCCTCTTCGAGGAGGCGGTGCATCCGCTCGAAGTTTCTCTCGGTCAGCTCGGAGAACGCGCCCCAGATCACCTTGTCGGCGGGGATCGGATGGCGGCGGATCCAGCTGCCGGTCGCGAATTGGTAGAAGTCGACGGTCGGGTCGGCCGTTCGATCGAGGTGATCGACCGAAAACGGAAGGTCGCCGAGGTCGGCGTACGTCGTCGCATTCACCCGGTCCCCCGACGGGGCCGGCTCCTTCGATAGGTCGCTCGCCGTCATGCTCGTTCGGGGGAGGGGAGCCGGCCCGGCATATCACCCTGCCCGACGCCCTTCCGGCGCGAGGAGCGCCTCGGCCTCTCGATGAGGGCCACGGATACGAGCGAACAGGCGAACCACGACGGAAGGACGGGCCGACAGTGGTTCGACTATGGGCCGGACGGCGGCGAGGTCGGCGTCGATCCGTCGGACGGCCGCGGGATCATCGTGTCGTAGACATTGAACATCGACCACTTGTGGCAGAGGGGGCATGCCATGTACCGACTCTTCCCGAGACGGACGGCGGTCAGCGCAACGCCGGGGACCCAATCGTAGTCGAACGTCTGCCCGCAATGCGGACAATTCAGCCGCGACCGCTGGACGAATCCCTTCGTCCCAAGGCGGTGGCCCCGACGAATGATCGACCCGTAGAAGATGATCGCGCCGATCACCACCGCGACGCCGACGGCGAAGATTCCCCAGAATAGAAGTCCGGGCATCCGATCACCGCGATGGCTGGGCCGCGGGCGACGCGGAGGACCCCCCGGGAGCCCCGCGTCGTTTCAGGGATCGGAGAAGCCGATCGACGAAGCCGACGATCGGCTCTTGGAAGACCGGTCGGGAAACCTCCGCAGGTCCGCTCCCCTTGGGAAGGAGGTTCGGGTTCGCGAGGGCGGCATCCCGGTAGAGCTCCCAATCGGCAATCGATCGCTGAACCTTCTGGCGGATGCTCCAGAGGAGCTTTCGTCGATAGACCGGATTAGGAAACTCCCGTTCGAGCCTAGCCGCGGCGGCCATCCGGTCCCCTTCTCCGAGAATCGAGAGATAGGTGCGCTCCGCCCGGCTGAACACGCGGCCGCCACCTCGCCCGAATAGATAACGTTACTGAATTCAGTAACCATAAGTCCGGAGCGTTGCCGAGCGACGGTTGGACCGGGCAGCAGCCGGCCGAGCAAGCGCCACGATAGCAGAAGGCGTGTAAGGGCGAACGGCGGGACACGGAGCTCGAGCGATCTCGGGCAGAATGCGTGGCAGTATCGGCGAGTCTGTTTCCGAGCGCGCCGACGCATCGCCTCACCCTGGGCGCCGGCTCCGTGGGTAGATCCGCCAGCGTGCCCGAAGAGGGAGAGTCTCGATCCGGCGGGGAAACGTGTTGACGACTTGGTCCGTGACCATCGTGGCCGGTAACGTGAGGGGGTCGGCTGGATCGTGCGGATGGGGCTTCGAGCTAGTGGGGCGACCGGTAAAGTTGCCTGACCTTTCGACCGATGGTACTTTCCGGGGTTCGGTTATCCCGGAGGCATGGTGCTCCGGGTCCGCGACCTCACGCTCGAGGAAGGACCGAAGCTCCGACCCATCGTTCGCCACGGCCAGAACGCGATCGAGTTCAAGCGCGCCCAGATCATCCTCGCGAGCTACCAAGGGAATACCCCGCTGCGAATCGCGCTCATCGCCCTGGCGAGCGAGGACTACATTCGCGGAGTGATCCGTGCCTTCAACGAGCACGGGATCGATTCTCCAGCCCAAGTGGGGTCCGGGGCGTCCTCCGAAGTTCACCGACGAGCAACGCCAAGCGCTGGTCGACCTCGCCCTCAGCCGCCCTCGGGACCTCGGCCTTCCCTACGCCCAGCGGTCCCTCTCCCGCCTGCGCGAGCAGGCGGTTCAACGGGGTCTGGTCCCGTCAACCAGCGAGGAGTATCTGCGGGTGATCCTCCACGAGGACGAGGTCTCCCACCAGTCGATCCGCACCTGGAAGACCTCCCCCGACCCGCTCTTCGAGGAGAAGAAGCGCAAGATCGACCGATTGACTCGGAAACGCCACAACCCGCCGGTCGTCCTCTCGGCGGATGAGATCGGTCCGATCCAGCTGATCCCGCACGGCGGCGAGGGGTGGTTCCCTCGCCAGCGCCCCGGGCGAATCCCCGCCGAGTACAACCGGAAGTTCGGGACGGTCTATTACTTC
>JAKAWP010000066.1 GCA_021816955.1 Thermoplasmata archaeon | reverse complement strand
TGACCAGCACCTTCATCGTCGCGTCGGGGCGAAATCGGGGGGCTCCGATAAAGCGTTATGGCCGCGCCCGCCGCCGAGCGGGCGCGCCGTTCGGGGCGAGGAGAGATAAGTCCCGTCCCCCATTCCCGCGGGGGGCCGAAGGCGCCGTGACGGCCGAAGTGAACGTGATCGAAACCCGCAGCGAAGCGCTTCGGGGGGCGATGATGGTCGTCGGCTTCCCGACCGTCGGATTGGTCGGGAGCGTCGCGGCGTCGTACCTCGTCCACACGCTCGACATGACCCTCGTGGGGTACGTCGCGAGCGACGGCTTTCCGCCGACGGTGATCATGGAGGAAGGGGTCGTCGAGCCGCCGATCCGCATCTTCGCGAGCAAGACCGTCTGCGGCGTCGATCGGTCGAGCGACCAGCTCGTCGTCGTCCTCTCCGACATCCAGCCGCCCGTCGAGCTGTTGAACAGCCTCGCCCGCGCGCTCCTCGACTGGGCGGCGCGCAAGGAGATCGGCTTCGTGGTCGCCGTCGAGGGCCAGCCGGTCGAGACCGATCGGCCCGGCGACGTGCGCGTCGTCGCGATGGTCAACCGGGCCGCCGCCCCCCTCCTCGAGAAGTACCGGTTTCACGCGGCGAACGGCGTCGTCACCGGCCTCGCGGGCGCGCTGCTGCTCGCCGCGATCGGCCGGCCGACCCCGGTCCTCTGCCTGATCGCGCAGGCGCACAAGGATTTCCCCGACGCTCGCGCCGCCGCCCGGGTGATCGAGACGGTGAACCCGCTCGTCCCGCTCCTCCTGATCGATACGAAGCCGCTCCGGGAGAAGGCGCGCGAGCTCGAAGCCCAGATGCGGCGCAACCTCGACCGACAGCAGCAGACGATGTCGAAGCTGCGGGAGCCGGCCGCCGAAGGGGCGGGTGAGATGTATCGCTGAGACGAGCGCGCGCGCGCCGATTTCGTCCGACGAGCCGTCCCCGGGGCCGATCCGGCTCCGCGGGTTCGTCCCGGGCGACGTCCCGGCGATCGCCGCGATCGTCGCCGAGGGGCTGGGCGAACATTACGACCCGTCGCTCTACGCCTCGCTCGGGGCGCCGTGGCCGGACGGCTTTCTGGTCGCGGCCGACGCCGACGACACCCCGGTCGGCTTTTTGCTCGGCGTGACGCAGCGCGAGGGCGAGGGGCGCGTGCTGATGTTCGCCGTCGATCGGCGGTATCGCCGCCACGGGATCGGCGCGCGGCTGATGAGCGAGTTTCTCGCCCGGTGCGCGCGCGCGGGGCTGCGGCGCGCGACGCTCGAGGTGCGCGTGTCGAACGCGACCGCGATCCGCTTCTACACGCGGTTCGGCTACTCGGTGATCGATCTGCTGCGGGGGTACTACTCGGACGGGGAGAACGGCTACCAGATGGCTCGGGAGATCCCGTAGCCGTCCGAGCGAACGGCGCCGACGGTCGGAGCGCGCGCCGCGCCCCGGAAAGCTATAGACCCGAGCGGTCCCTGACCCGCGCGATGCCCGAAGGGTCGCCGACCGCCGGCGAGCTGATGAGCGAGGAGCCGGCGACGATCACGGAGGACGCGCCGATCTCCCAGGCGCTCGGCCTGATGCGCGCGCGGTCGTACCACGAACTGCCGGTCGTCCGCCGGCGGCGGTTCGTCGGCATGGTGACGTTCGAGTCGATCGCGCGGCGGGTCACCCTGCCGCTTTCGACGAAGGTCCGGCACCTGTTGGTCCTGCCGCCCGTCGTCTCCCCGGCGACGCCGTACGCCGAGCTCGCCGAGCAGCTCCTCGCGACCGGTCTTCGAGCGGCGCCGGTCGTCGACCGGAAGAACGAACTGGTCGGCATCGTGAGCCGGACCGACCTCATCGCCGCGTTCCCGCGGGACGGGGCGGTCGCGCGCCAGCCGATCGACAGCGTCGCCGTCCCGGTGAGCTTGCATCTCCGCGAGACCGACCAGGTCGGCGACCTGTTCAGCCAGATCCGGTCGATCGAGGACCACGCCGCGCCGGTGAGCGACCGGCGGGGCCGTCTGGTCGGTGCCGTCGGCGTCGCGGACCTGGGCCGGGTCCTGTGGCGGCCGGTGCGGCGGGGCCGCCGCGACCCGCAGGCGCAGGGGTCGATCTACGACATCGAGGTCGGGACGATCATGCACAGCCCGCCGGTGACCGTGCCCCGGGGGACCACGGCCCGCGAAGCGGCGGAGCAGATGACCTCCCATCGCGTCTCCAGCGTCTTCTTGGTCGACCACGGCGAAGCGGTCGGGGTCGTGAGCCAGGCCGCGCTGCTCGGCCTCGTCGTCGCGCAGGCGGCGAGCGCCGCGCGGCGGCGCGTCGAGGACGTCTACGTGCAGATCACCGGCTTCCGCGGGAGCGACCCGAGCGTCCTCGCCGAGATCGACCGCATCGTCGCCCGGGGGCTTCGCCCGATCGCGCGGCAGGTGGCGCCGACGATGCTCAACCTGCACTTCGCCCCCCACGCCACGCACCGCTCGGGCGACGCGAGCGTCGACGCCCGCCTGCACACGGACCAGGGGATCTTCTACGCCTCCCACACCGGCTGGAACCTCCTGTCGGGCGTCGCGACCCTGATGGACGAGCTCCGCAGCCAGGTCGCTCGGGCGAAGGAGGCGGGCCGCCGCCGACGGCGGGTGAAGGCCGACCAGATCCCGACCGACGAGCCGGTGGCGGACGCCGACCTCGAGAGTCGGATCCGCGCGGCGACGGCGATCGAGACCGAGGCCCATCGCCGGGGGAAGCACCGCCGATGATGCCCGGCATGCCGCGCGACCCGCGGCAGATGCAGGCGATGATGCGCCGCCTCGGCATGAGTTCGGAGTCGCTGCCCGGCGTCGAAGAGGTGGTGATCCGCACGGCGACCCACGACCACGTCTTCCGATCGCCCGACGTGACGATCCTGACGATCCAGGGCGTGAAGACCTACCAGATCGTCGGCGCCGCGACCGTGCGGCCGCGCACCGCCGCCCGTTCGCCCGCGGGCGAGGAAGCGGGAGCGCCCCCGGGACCGGCCCGACCGGAGTTCCCGCCCGAGGACGTCGAGCTGGTCGCGACGCAGGCCGGCGTCTCCGCCGAAGAAGCGCTCGAAGCGCTTCGAGCCGCGCACGGCGCTCCTGCCGAGGCGATCCTGGCGTTGCTCGCCCGGCGAGGGAGCCGGTGAGCGATCCCGGGGCGCACCGGGTGGAGCGGGAGTGTGTCGAAGGATATCTGTACTCGACGCCGCCGCTTCGGCTGTTGCTGTTTCAGCGCTCGCCGGCCCGCGGCGGGTTCTGGGTCCCGATCAGCGGCAAGGTCGAACCGGGGGACGCCGACTTCCTCGCCGCCCTCCGGCGGGAGCTCGTGGAGGAGACCGGGCTCACCGCGCCGCTCGCGATCCGCGCCCTCGATTGGCACCAGCCGTTCGACGGACCGAACGGCGCCGTCTGGCGGCTCCACGCCTACGCGGTGCGCGTCCCGGCCGGTTGGACGCCCCGGCTCAGCGACGAGCACGTCGCCTACCGGTGGGTCGACCCGGCTACGGCCGTCGCCGAGCTGCACTTTTCCGACAACCGGCGGGCCGTGGAACTGTTGGTCGAGCAGGAGCGTGGGCCGGCCCGCTCGGCCGGTCCTCTCCGATCGGGTCCGTGGGGGTCGGGTCGCGTCCCCCGACATCGGGTCGGCGATCGACGCCCGGTCCGCTCGGGTCCGGCGCATCGGCTCCGCCGGTCCCGATAGACGACCCCGACGGCCCGGAACGAACGATGACGAGCGACCCGACGGCTTCCGTGTCTAAACCGAACGTACGGGTCTATCCGCGCTGGGACGCCGCCTTCCTGGAGGCGATCCGGGCGGCCCGGCCCCGTCGCATCTTCCTGCAAGTCCCGGCCGGGCTCGTTCGCCACGCGGAGGCCCTGGCCGATGAGCTGCGGACGGCGACGTCCGCCCACGTCTCGCTGTCGGCCCGCGCTTGCTTCGGCGCCTGCGACCTTCCGACGGCGACGGAGGCGGGCGCGGCCGACCTGAACGTCGTGCTCGGCCACGCCCCGATCCCGAACGTGCCGGTCGAGCGTCCCACGTGGTTTGTCGAGATGCGGGACGACCGGGGCGATCCCGTCGCCCTGGCCGGGGCCCTCGAGCGAGCCGGGGTCCCCCGGCGGATCGGCCTCGTCTATAGCGTCCAGCACCTCGACCTCCGCGGACCGCTCGAGGCGGAGCTGGGCCGCCGCGGCTTTTCCGTCCGCGTCGCGGCCGGCGACCGCCGGCTCGCCTACCCCGGCCAGGCGCTCGGCTGCAACTACACGGGCGCCGAAGCGGTCGCAGATCAGGTCGACGCCTTCGTCTTCGCCGGCACCGCGCGGTTCCATCCCGTCGGCCTCGCGTTCGCCACCGAGCGGCCGGTCTACGCGGTCGACCCGATGGGTCAGACCGTCGAGCCGCCGATCGACCGGTCGGCGCTCGTCCGGCGCCGCCAGCTCCTCGTCGCGTCGCTCGCCTCGGCCCGGCGATGGGGGATCGTCGTCTCCACGTTCGTCGGGCAGGAGCGGCTCGCGATGGCGCGCTCGCTCGAAGAGCGCGCCCGCCGGCGCGGACGCGAGGCGACGATCGTCCGGACGGACCGGCTCGAACCGGCCGACCTCGAGGGACGGGGGTTCGACGCGTACGTCAGCACCGCCTGCCCGCGGATCGCGCTCGACGACTCGTCGCTCTACCCACGCCCGATCCTGACGCCGCCCGAGTTCCTCACGGCGATCGGGGACCGTCCGATCGAGCCGTACGTCTTCGACACGTTCCACTGACGGCGCCGCGGGCCGGCCGAGCCCGCCATAGGGTTGCGAACGACACGCTGGAGCTCGATTCGCTAGGCCCGCCGGACCGTGGCGAAGAACGCGCGGTGCAGGCGGACGTCGTTCGTGAGCTCGGGATGGAAGGTGAGTCCCCAGACGTTCGCGGTCCGCACGCCCACGACCTCGTCCCCGAGCCAGGCGATCGGTCGCGCGCGCGGACCGAGCGACTCGATCCGGGGGGCCCGGATGAACGCGGCCGGGAACGGCTCGCCGCCGAGCCCTTCGACGCGCACCTTCCCCTCGAACGACTCCCGCTGGCGGCCGTAATCGTTCCGCCGCACCGCGACGTCGACCACGCCGAGCGGCTTCGGGTCCCGCGGGTCGGACCCCGGCACGATCGACCGGGCGAGGAGAATCAACCCCGCGCACGTCGCGAGCGCGGGAAGGCCGTCCTCGAGGCGGCGGCGCAGCGGTTCGGTGAGGCCGCCGGCGGCGATTAATCGCGCGATCGTCGTCGACTC
>JAKAWP010000065.1 GCA_021816955.1 Thermoplasmata archaeon | reverse complement strand
CTCACGACCACGCCGCGGCCGAACAACGCCGCGTACGTCACCGGGTTCCAATTCGAGATGACGGCCATCCAAACGGGGAAGTTCGCCGACGGAAAGAGCGCGCCGCTCGCGAACATGAGGGGCATCGTGAGGAAGTTCGAAACGACCCCGGGCGTCTGCCAGTCGGTGCTCGACGCCGTCACGGCGAGAAACAGACAGGAGAATCCGAGGGCGAGAAACGTCAGTCCGAGCACCCAACCGGCCCAGAGAAGCGGGTTGCCGTGCAAGGCGACGCCGAAGACCAGCGCCGCCGCCACCATGATCGGGATCTGCACGAGACCCCGCGTCGCCGAGCCGATCGCCTTGCTCAGGAAGACGGTCGCCTTTCCCGTCGGCGTCAACAGAATGCGTTTCATGTAGCCGAACCGCTTGTCTTGGATCGTGCTCATCGCCCCGAACATGCCGACGGTGAGCATCGACGTCGAGAGAACCCCGGGCAACAGGAACTGCAGGTAGTTCTGGATCTGGAGATGGAGCAGCTCCTCCAAGCTCGACAACGGGACGTTGGCGAAGCTCGACCCGAAGAACGCGAGCCACATGAACGGCTGGACGACAGTGATCACGAGCACCCACGGGTTGCGGAACGTGCGGAGGAGCTCCCGGGTGTACAGCCCCACGAACTGGCTCCCTTGCCCCAGCCGAGGAAGTCGCGCGTTGAAGGGAATCTCCGCTGTCGAGGAGATCGGCACGCGGACGGTGTCGGTCGAAGGGCTCATCCGCGGGCCCTCCGGATGTTGGCATAGAATTTCCGGTAATCGTGGGGCTCGTTCGAATCGGGGCCGAGTCGTCGTCCCGTGAGCTCGAGGAAGACGGACTCCAAGCTCGGTCCCTCCACGTGGAGCCGCCGGATCCGTCCCGCGGTGACCGCTCCCAAGACGCGCGGCAGGACCTCGTCGGCCCGTTCCACCTTAAGCAGCCAGCCTTCGCCCTGGCGACGGACCTCCTGGACGCCGGCGAGCGCCGAGAACCGAGACGGCTCGATCTCTTCGGACGTTTCGAGTTCGATGTATTCCGAACGGATCCGCGACTTGAGTTCCGCCGGGCTGCCTTCCGCGACGATCCGTCCCCGGTCCAAGATCGCGATCCGACGGCAGAGGGCTTCCGCTTCCTCGAGGTAGTGGCTCGTGAGGAAGATGGTGATCCCGTACTCCCGATTCACCCCCGTGATCAGGTCCCACAGCATCCGCCGGGTCGTCGGGTCGAGCCCGATCGTCGGCTCGTCCATGAAGATCACGCGGGGTCCGTGAAGGAGGGCGAGCGCGATCTCGAGCTTCTTGCGCATGCCGGTCGAAAACGTTCCGACCTTGTCGCGGCGCCGATCTTCGAGAGAGAAGTAGCGCAACAGCTCGCTCGCCCGTTCCTGCCAGTCAGTCAATCGCTGGAGTTTGGCCTGCAGCCAGAGATTCTCCCACGCCGACAGATCGTCGTCCAAGATCACCTCGGCGGCCACCCAGCCGATGCGCGCCTTGACTTCCATCGGCGAACGGCGGACGTCGAACCCCGCGACCCGGGCGTTCCCCGCGGTCAGGTCCGCCAGTCCCGTCAGCAGTTTGATGATCGTCGTCTTGCCGGCGCCGTTCGGCCCGAGAAGGCCGAAGATCCCGCCCGCCGGCACTCGAAGGTTTACGTCGTCGACGGCGGTGAACGTACCGTACTGCTTCGTGAGGTGGTCGGCTTCGATCGCGAATTCGCTCATCGCCGACCCCCGATCGAGATCGAGTCGAGCTCCGACAGGGCGATTCGGAGTTCGCTCCGGGCGCGGGCGATCGTCCGTGCCCTTCGGCGGGGGTCGGGAACGAGCGTGGCCGACTGCCCGGCCGCGACCACGGTCCGCAGCGCGCCCCGGAGCTGTTCGAGCACGACATCGCCCCGCTCGGCCGGGTCGACCATGTCGAGGATCAGACCTCGAAGCTCCGCGAACCGACCCCGACGCTCCCGGATCCGGGCCTGGACCTCGAGCAAGTGCGCGCGACCGCGAGGGGTCAGTTCGTAGACCCGCCGAGTCCCTTCTCGGCGCGACCGCGCGAGCCCCTGGCGCACCAAGGACGTCAAGATCGGGTAGATCGCGCCCGCGCCCGGCCGCCATGCGCCGCGGGTTCGTTCGTCGATCCGCTGCGTCAGCTGGCCCCCGTAGATCGGCCCACTTTGCATCAGGTGCAGGGCATACGTTCCGACCAAGCCACCGGGCCAGGGCCGTCCGGGCCGCCGAGGAGGGACCACGCGGTCGCGATTATATCGAAATATATATCGAAATCGATATTCCCTTTCCGCTCACCCGGGGCGTGCGGGGCGAAGGCGTTCGCGTCCGAGGATCCGCTCTTGGATCTCGCTGGTCCCCTCCACGATCGGAAAGACGCGGGCGTCGCGAAGGAGGCGCCCCGCTCGGCTCGCCCGCTCACCGGTCGGCTCGGCCCAGGCGTCGAACGCCCGATGGGCGATGCGGAGCGCGGCGCGGGAGGCCGCGAGCTTGGCCGCGGAGGCGTACGGCGCGAACGGCTCTTGCCGGTCCCGGCGACGCGCCGCTTCCTGGACCAGCGCGGCGGCGGCTTCGAGTTCGGAGAAGCTCCGGGCCACGGCAAGGAGTTTCACGTCCGAGGGGTCGGTCCGGGCCGCGGTTTCGAGTTCGTCGAGCGCCGCGCGAGCGACGCCGAGCGCGCAGGCCGCGATCCCGATCCGACCGCCGACAAGGCTGTTCAACGCGATGCCGAGGCCCTCCCCTTCCGGCCCCAACAGCCGGTCCGGGGGAAGCTCGAGGTCGTCGAAGCGGAGTTCGGTCGTCTCGCTCCGGTCGAGGCCGAGCTTTTCGAGGTGGCGGACCACGACGACGCCGCCCGTCCTTCGGGGCACAAGGAAGGCGCTGATCCCGCGGCGGCCGAGGGCGGGGTCGTGGGTGGCGAAGGTGAGGAGGAGGTCCGCGCTGTCGCCGTTCGAAATGAACGTCTTGGCGCCGGTGAGGGTAAACCGCCCTCCGGTGAACCGGTATCGGCTTTGAAGCGCCGCCGCGTCCGACCCCGCCTCGGGCTCCGTCAGGGCGAACGCCCCGAGCATCTGACCCGTCAGGAGCGGCCGGAGCCACTGCCGCTTCTGCGCTTCGGTGCCCCACCGGGCGATCGGGTACGCGCAGACCGAAAGGTGGACCGACAAGAGCACCGCAGTGGCCGGATCGACTCGGGCGATCTCCTCGAGCACGGCGGCGACGGTCTCGGTCGACTCGCCTCCGCCGCCCCACTCGACGGGCTGACCGAGTCCGAACAATTCCGCCCGCCGAAGCCGCTGTCGCAGCGGGCCGTCCGGACGGAGGTCGGGAGGGTCGGCGAGCAAGGGGCGGAGTTCCTGGTCGGCGAACTCGCGGGCCCGGCGTCGCCAGGCGTCCGGGGAGCGCTCCACAGCCGCGCGAGGTTCGAGCAAGACTTAAGCGCGCTCCGCGGAACAGAACCCTCGCCGAGTTTCCGATGTCCGCCCCCGTGCCGCTGGCCGCCAAGGATCGGTTCACGTCGCTCGACGTGGAAGCCGTCGCCCGGGAGTTGGAGGCCGTGCGGGGGGCTTGGGTCGATCGCGTCTACGATGCGTTCTCGGACGGATTCGGTCTTCTCCTCCGGCCCCCCGGAGCCCGTCGGGTGGAGTTCGTCGCCGTCCCGGGCGTCTTCGCCGCGGTGCTTCCCGAGCCGCTCTCCCACAACGAGGAACTGTCGGTCCGGGCCCGGGAACTCCGTCGACTCCTCCAGGGATCGCAGCTGGCGGAGGTTCACCGGCGCGCGGGCGATCGATGGATCGAACTGGTTCTTCGTCGCGGAGACGACCTCGATCATCCCCTGCTGCTCTCGGTGGAGTGGTTCGGCGCCGGGAACGTGCTGGTCGCCCGAGCGGAGACGCTCCGGTTCGTCTGGAACCCTCGGACCTTCGCCGCCCGGACCCTTCGGGTCGGCGCGCCTTACCGTCCAGCTCCCGGCCGGCCGGACCCGTTCCAGATCTCGGCCTCCGAGCTCGCCCGGACCCTCGCGTCGAGTGAGGCCGATCGGGTGAGCACGCTCGCCGCCCGACTCGGATTCGGGGGTCCGGTCGCCGAAGAATTGCTGGCCCGTGCCGAGGCGGACGGGCGGACCGCCGCGTCGACCGATCCGAACGGGACCGCGGATCGGCTCGTTCGCGCCATCGTCGAGCTCCGGGCCGAGGCGACGGCCGACCCGCACGGATACCTGTACCGGGACGGCGGCGTGCCGGTGGACGTCAGTCCGTATCACGGACGACGGTGGGACGGAAGACCGAGCATTTCGTTCGATCGGTTTGCCACCTTTTCGGAGGCGGCGTTCGCGTACTTCGCTCCGCGAGTTCGCCCGCCGGACGCCGATGTCGCTCGTCACGCGGAGGCCCGTCGGCGGCTCGAAGGTCAACGAGACCAGCAACGAGCGACGATCGAACAGGCCGAAGCCGAAGCGCGGGAATACCGGCGGCAGGCCGATTGGATCTTCGCGCACCTCGGCGACCGATCCGTCGAGCCCGGGGCTCCCGCGACGGGGCAAACGGCCGACGCGGGTTCGGACGTCAACCAAGAGCCCGGGGTGGAGATTCCCCCTCATGAGACGCCGATCTCCTACGCCGAACGGTTGTACGGCCTTGCCCGGATCGCCCGCGCCCGGGCCGAGGGGGCTCGCACCGCCCTCGAGCAGACGGAGGAACGGCTCCGGGCTCTGGACGCTGGGCCGGTTCCCGAACCCGACACCCGAACCGCTCCCGCGACCGGGCGCTCTCGGCCTCGGTGGTTCGAGCGGTTCCGCTGGTTCGTCTCCGGCGAAGGGTTCTTGGTGCTCGGCGGACGGGACGCGTCGACCAACGAGCAATTGGTCCGTCGGTACCTCGGGGAGCACGACCGGTACGTCCATGCGGATGTCCACGGCGCCCCGACGGTGATTGTGCGGCGCGGCTCGGTCGACACGCCGCCTCCGGGGGATCAGACGATGCGGGAGGCCGGCCAGTTTGGGGTTTGCTTTTCCAAGGTCTGGCGGGCCGGGCTGGCGAGCGGGGAAGCGTACTGGGTCGAGGCCGATCAGGTCTCTCGCTCCCCTCCCGCGGGGGAGTTCTTGGCTCGCGGATCGTTCATGGTCTACGGGAACCGCCGGCGGCTATCCGACCTTCCGACGGAGCTCGCCCTCGGCACCGTCGAATACGAGGGAGAGCTCCGGTGGGTGGCGGCCCCGGAGAGCGCGTTGAGGGCGCGAGGTCAGGTCCACGCGCTGATTCGGCCGGGTGACGACCGACGGCGAGCCGAGGCGGAGCGGGAATGGTCCCGGGCGCTCGGCATC
>JAKAWP010000064.1 GCA_021816955.1 Thermoplasmata archaeon | reverse complement strand
CGTCGACCACGGCTACTTCATGGGGCCGACCCACCGCCTCGAGAACGCGGCCCGGACGATCGAACCGCTCCTCCCGTACGCGGACGCGATCGCCCTCACCCGAGGGATTCTGCGGACGAGCGTTCCGCCCGGGAGCCGCACCCCAATCGTCCTCCGCGTCTCGGGGGGCGTGACGGTCCTGCACGACGACCTCTCCGACGAGGCGATCACGACCTCGATGGCCGAGGCGGTCCGGCTCAACGTCGCCGCGGTCGCGCTCTCGGTCTTCGTCGGCGCACCGCACGAGCACGCCTCGCTCGTGAACCTCGCCCGGCTGGTCGACGAAGGGGAGGCCGCCGGCATGCCCGTGCTCGCGATCACGGCCGTCGGGAAGGAGCTCGAGAAGCGGGACGCGCGCTACCTCGCGCTCGCCTGCCGGGTCTCGGCCGAGCTCGGCGCCCACCTGGTCAAGACGTACTACTGCGACGGATTCGAGAAGGTCGTCGAAGGGTGCCCGGTCCCGCTCGTGGTGGCGGGCGGCCCCCGGCTCGAAAACGACGAGGCGGCGCTCACGCTCGCCCGCCGCGCGATGGACGCGGGGGCCCGGGGGATCGATATGGGCCGCAACATCTGGCAGTCGGACCACCCGGTCGCGATGATGAAGGCGCTCGGCGCGATCGTCCACGACCGGGCGACGGTGCGCGAAGCGATGACGATCCTCGACGAAGAGAAGAGCCGCCCGCTCGTCCGCCCGCGTCCCGCGCGGGCGTAACGGCGGGCGTCCACCGACGCGCGCGCGCCCCGATCAGCCGGAGAGCTCGAGGGTCCTCGCGTACGAGGCGCTCTTCCGCGCGTCGGTGTTGTAGACGAAGATGAACGAGAGCAGGAACGCGTAGTAGCTCAGCCAGGCGAGGCTGAGCGCGTAGACCCACTGCCCGGTGAGCAATAGCTTCGCGAGGGCCGTCGCGATTCCCGTGACCGTGATTCCGAGCATCAATAGCTGGGTCCAGAACGCCCGCCACGGCAGCTTGCCGCCCGTGAAGTTCTTCGGCGTGACCTTGAACGGGCGGCGTCGCTTGAGAAGGGCGAGAACGGCCGATACGACATAGATCGGCGTCGTGATGTAGGTCAGCGAGAGGTTGTAGAGGACCGATTTCGCCTCGTGGCCCCGGTAGAGCGTCGAGAGGGTGAACGTCGCGAGGTTGAAGACGATGTACGGGATGAGGAAGGTGAAGTAATTATCGTTCAGCGTGATGATCGGCGTCAGGCTGAAGAAGACGAAGACGAGCACGCCCGCCAGCATGATCACGTTCACCCAGCCGACGAGGTACCACGTCGTCGTCACGAAGTAGTCCCACCACTGGACCGGCCGCATCTTCCTCGGGTGGCGGAAGAAGTCGCCGAGCAGCAGGAGGCAGAGCCCGATCGAGCCGAGCGACCAGCGGGACTGCTGGGTGAAGTAGGCGCTCAGGGTCGCCGGCCCCTCGCCGTTGACGAGCGGCTTGTTGTAGTACAGCGAGCGCCACCCGGCCTCGTGCAGCTTGATCGACGTCGCCATGTCCTCGGTCACGCTCTTTTCGTAGAATCCGCCGACGCTCCGGACGGCCTCGGTCCGGAAGATCGTGTTGCTGCCGCAGCTGAACATCGAGTTCGTGCAGCTCTTCCCTTCCGTGATGTAGTCGAAGAACACGAGCTGCACGTAGTGCGCGGCGAGCGCGAGCCGGCTCGCGTCGGTGTTGGTGTAGACCTGCGGGACCTGCACCAGGGCGAGCTTCGGGTCCGCCTCGAGGAACGGGACCGTCTCGCTGAGGTACTCGGGGAGCGGCCGCTGGTCGGCGTCGAGCACGGTGAAGTACGGTTCGGTGAGCTGGGGAAGGACGGCGTTCATCGCGCCGGCCTTGAACCCCCGCCGATCGGTGCGGTGGATGTACTTGGCCCGGTACTGGCGCGCGAGCTTCTCGAGCTCCGCTTGGATCGCGGGGTCGGTGGAGTCGTCGAGGAGGTAGAGCCGGTAGTTCCCGGCGTACTCGCCCGCGATCGCCGCGGCCGAGATCGTTCGCTCGAGCACCTCGGGGGGCTCGTTGAACGAAGCGATCAGGATCGCGACCGCCGCCTCGCCGGCGTACGGCGTGAGGTACCGCTCGATCGTCCGCTCGTATGACTGCGTTGAGCGGAGGAAGTTCGCGAGGTAGGTGACCGTGTGCATCAGGAAGAACAGGTCGCACGCGAACAGGAGGATCGACAGCGCGTAGTCGACCGGCGTGTACCCGGGCGAAAACAGGCTCTGGACGCGGACCAGGAAGTACAGGACGATGAACGGAACGGGCAGCAACGCAATCGCGAGCGGCACCCACCGGCGGTCGGTCGCCCGGCCGCGACGGGGCCGTTCGGGGTCCGGCGGGCGGCCGGCTTCGACGAACAGCGAGCCGTCGTCGCGCGACGCGCGCGAGTCGCCGGAGGACGGCGGCCGACCCATCGATCCGAGCGAGGGCGCGCGAGGTATATTCACCGTTCGACCCACGCGAAACGTCGGTCGAGGCGGGGACCGCCCGCCGGGGAGATCCGCGACCGTTCCGCGAGGAAACGGCGCCTATCGGCCCGGGCTCGGGCCGGGGGCCGACCGAGCGAGGAGGAACTCGCACTGCAACGCGCCCATCGCCACGCAGGCGCGCTCGGTGCACTCCACCGGGGCGTCCCAGATTCCCGAGGCGTATCCGGCGAAGAGCCCGCGCAGATAGTGGCCGAGCGGGCCCGCGGAGGTTTGCCCGACGCACTCGAGAGAATCCTGGACGCGGATCGTCAGCCGATCCGCGCGCGACTCGGCGGAGGCGACCTGCATCTGGCCCCATCCCATCGCGCCGAACCCGGTAAGAAGCGTCGGCAGGTTCCGCCGCGCGAACTCCGATCCGATGGCGCGCACGTCTTCGCGCGCCGTCGATTGGCCGTACAGGAGCCCTTGCTCGTAGAGCAGCACGAGCCCGCCGGAGCGCATCGTGTCGCGGATCTCCTGGATCATCCGGGAGAACGCCGCCCGGCGCTGAAGGAGCGCGGTCGGTCCTCCCGCGGTGAACGAGAGCGGGTACGCATCGTCGACGAGGAGGCCTTCCGACCCCGCTTGCAGCCGCGCGGCCCGCACGCCGGGGACCGTGCGGAGCGCGGCGGTGAGCGCTTCCAAGTCGACGTCGGGCGCGGCCTCGGCGTACAGATGGCCCGCGGCGATCTCCCCTCCGCCGCCGTTCGATATCGATATCGTGAGGTGCAGCAGGTTCACCCCCGGGACCGGGATCGCGGTGAGCAGCCGCAACAGGCTCCCCGGACGATGGTCGATCACGAACGCGACGTGGAAGAGGGATCGGCCCGGACGGTAGAAGTAGACCGCGACGCTCTTCGCGAGCGGCTCCGTCGGTGGGGCTAGCCCCATGCGCGGCCCGCTGCCACCGAATGCACGAGGCTCGCACGGGAAGGGAGTATAAAGACCGGCGGTTCGACCGGGCGCGGACGGCGCCCGGCGCGCGAGGCGGCGAACCGCACGGCTTTGGCGTTCAATGGATCGACAGTCCGACGCCCTTTTCGATGACGTAGGTGTGCAGCGTCGTGTCGTGTTCCGCGCCGCGGTGCTTCTGGACGAGCAGCGTCCGGGTTTGGTTGCCGTCGACCATCCGGTGCCGCAGCACGATCACGCCGGAGACGAAGTACTCCTCGAGCGAGGTGTCGCCGTCGATGCCGAGCTCCTTCGTGATGAGGACGAGCCGGCCGAGGCCGCCCAAGTCCTTGATGAACTCCCGCACTTCGTCGTACTTGCGGACGGGCGTGAGGGGCGTCAACGGGTCGATCGCGATCCGGTCCGCGTTGATCTTGGTCACGTAGTTGGAGATGTCGCCGATGATCCGGGCGACGAACGACTTGTACTTCCAGACATCCTCGAATCCCTTCGACTTGAGCTCGTCGAGCTGGTGCGTGATGTCGAGCATAACGATCCGGCCGAGCCGGACCTGCTCGCGCAGGTCGAGGCCAAGGCTGTCGGCCATCTCGAGCACTTCCGCCGGCTTCGTGTTGGTCGTGATCAGAAGGCCGTGCTGGCCCCGATGGGCGGCGTACAGGAGGAACTGGATGGCGAACGTCGTCTTTCCCGTCCCGACGTCCCCGAGGACGAGGTAGACCCGGCCCTCGGTCAGCCCCCCGCCCATGAGCGGGTCGAGCCCCGGAATGCCGGTCGACCAGCGGTCCTCGATCCGGGCCTTCTGGATCGTTCCCCGGATCAGCTGGAAGATGCTCGCGGCGTCCGGGCACTCGACGACGGAGAGGCCGTACGCCTGGGCGAGCTTCAGCCCGGCCTCGCCAAGGCGGGGGATGGCGATCAGGAGGTGGTGGGGACCGGGCTCGACGTCGGTGACCTTCGCGTAGTAGCCGAGGACGACGACCCGGGAGAGCGGCCCGTCGCCCTCTGAGGGGGTGGCGAGCGCATCGCGCGGCGATTCGATGTCGATGGCGTACCGGGTTTGCTCCTTCTGCGCGATCAGGTCGAACTGGTGCTCGAGGCCCGATTTCCCGATCAATATCCCGGGGATGCTCACCTGGAAGCCCCGCTCGGCGAACGCGTCGGCAACGGCCTCCAAGTTCGCGAGCGCGATCGTTGCCTTCGACGGCACCAGCCGATACGCGCTCTCGCTCTTCGCCCCGGTCTGGTGGATCGGGATGTCCGTGTGGCACTGGACGCACCGAAGCTGGTAGCTCACGTTCGGCGGCGGCCTCTTGCAGAGTTCGCAAATGTGGGGCGTCGGCGGGGTCGGTGAAGTCGGGGACGGCGGTCCCGCGAGGGCGACCGCGGGCGGGGCCAACGCGGACTCTTTGAGCGGGTGGTGGTGAACGGCGCAGGCGAGCGCTACCTCGAACTCGTGTCCGCCGCAGTGGGGGCACTGCGCCCGCGAACGCACGTGGGCGTGCTCCAAGATACCTCGGCCCCGAAGCCTTTCGAGGAGCTCGTCGACCTTCGCGCCGAGGTACGTCGCTTTGGAGATCGCGCTGAACGTATCGCCCGAGAACAGAAGGACCGTGCCCAACGACCCTCGGTTGTGGACGATGTTGTAAAGCAAAATATCCGAAGCGTCACTCAAGGATTTCCCCCCGAAATCCAAGGTGGGGGGGGGTAGTTCATGGATAAGAAGATATCCTAACCGATTGCTCATCACATGCTAGCACTTGTCAGTTTCGGACGATTGGACGTCGCTCGACCCGGACGGCGAAGTCGCAAACCGTCATAAGACGGAGTGACTCGTTGCGATGGGCGGGGATTGCCAAGCTTGGCCAAAGGCGCCAGATTCAGGGTCTGGTCCCGTAGGGGTTCGTGGGTTCAAATCCCTCTCCCCGCACTCTATGAACCTCCGCCTCTTTGGTTAGCCTCCTATCGAAACGATCGGTCGGAAGGCTAAACCGGGAGACCCGTTCCCGGACGTCCTCCCGATTGGCAGCCGCCTCGCCCATCGAATCACCCAACTCCAGGGGGGGCGGCGGGCCGGTCCGGAAGGGCGGCCACCCCGATCGCACTGTTCGCGACTCCGTTCCAAGGCCTCCAAGGAGGTTCGGCCGCCCTATCCGACCACGATCGGTAGCCCGGACGGCACGACCGACCCGACGGCGCCCGCGAACCGAGCCGTGAAGTCGGCGGTGAGCCGTCGGCCCACCTCTTCCCTGTAGAGCGTCGTGAAAATCAAGCCAAAACGAGTCACGAAATTTAGGCCACCTTCCGCCGTAGCCTCCGAACCCACGGGGGCTGCATCCTTGAAGAACATGGAAGAGTGGAGCCAGATTCGCCACCTGCACCAGCAGGGTCTGTCGAACCGAGCGATCGCCCGTCAGACCGGCTTCAGTCGAGACACGGTCGCCAAGTACCTCGGGGCCGAGCGACCGCC
>JAKAWP010000063.1 GCA_021816955.1 Thermoplasmata archaeon | reverse complement strand
AATGCGCTGATAGTGCGTGATGACGATGATGCCGACCCCCGGGTGGTGCAGCGACTGGACCGTCTCACCCACGGCTCGTACGGCGTCGATGTCGAGTCCGGAATCCGGCTCGTCGAGGATCGTGAACAGCGGCTTCAGGATCGCCATTTGCAGGACCTCGTTGCGCTTCTTCTCTCCGCCGGAAAACCCTTCGTTCAAGGAGCGCTTGAGGAGCGCCTCGTCCATGCCGAGGCTCGTCAGGGCCGATTTCAGCGTTCGGTCGAATTCAGCTACGTCCGCCGTTTCCGCCGTGCGGCGCTGCATGTACGACGTCCAGAGGAACTTGGAGAGCGAGAGCCCCGAGACCTCCTGCGGGTACTGGAAGCCGAGAAACAGTCCGGCCTTGGAGCGTTGGTCGACGGGCATCGCGAGAAGGTCCTTCCCATCGAGGTGGGCGGACCCCCGGGTCACCTTGTACTTCGGGTGGCCCATCAGGGCGTAGGCGAGGGTGCTCTTGCCCGAACCATTCGGGCCCATGAGCGCGGTGAGCTCGCCGCTCTTCACGGTCAGATTCACCCCGCGGAGAATCTCCTTTCCGGCCACTTCCGCGTGAAGGTCTCGAATCTCGAGGACGTGGCTCGGCGGGGTCTCGGGCGACATGACGGTGTTCTACGAGCGACCACCTTATTTAACCATGACTCGGTGTGTAAATTGCTAATACGACCGTCGGAATAGAGGAAGAGGGAGCGCGGGGCGGTGGCGGCCAATTCGGGAGACTGGCTAGAAGGTACGCGAGGGCGGATTCTCGAGGAGGTCGCCCGCCACCCGAAGACCGCCCGGGACCTCGCGCGCGCTCTCGGGATCCAGGAGAGCGCGGCCCGGGGACACCTCGAGCGGCTCGAAGGACGCGGGCTCGTCAGCGCGACGTTCCACCGGGAGGGGGTCGGCCGGCCGCGCAAGCGCTACGCCCTGACGGCGGTCGGTCAGGAGCTGTTTCCGAAGAAGTACGAGCTGTTGCTGGACGCGGTGGTAGAGGAGCTCCTCAGTCGCCAGGGCGAGCCGTTCGTCAACAATCTGTTCGCGGACGCGGCGCGCCGAATGGCCGCGCAGATTGTCGGGCGCGCGAAGGGCCCGGGCGAGCCGGAAGAGCGCGCCCGCCGACTCGTTCGAGCGCTCAACGACCTCGGGTTCCGGGCGACGCTCGAACGGGACCCGGACGGCGGTCTTCGGATCGCGCGGGCGAACTGCGTCTTTCGGCACACGGCGTTGGCCCACAGCCACCTCTTGTGCGACGTGTTCGACCGCAATCTGACGAAAGCCCTGCTCGGCGAACTCGATGTCGACCTCCGAGATTCTATCAGTCGAGGGGCCCAGCGCTGCACCCATCTCATCCAGTTGGCCTGATCGGACCGGTGGAATGGGAGTCTTGGGACGGGACCTCACGGGAGAGCCGGAACCTTGACCCAACCGGGAAGTGGGGGGATCTCCGACTACCGTAGTTGCTTGGACATTCCGGACGTTGCTCCGGCCAAGACGGAGAGGCAAGGGCCGACCGCTCCGCCGACATCCCGAAGCCGTACGACGGACGGTTCCTCTCATTTCGCCGAGACGGTCGGTCGAGCTCACGGAACGCTCGCCGTACGACCTCTCGTCCGGATTGCGCCAAGCGCGTGGGGGAGGATTGAAGATCATGTGCGGGGCGAGTACCCCGAAGAAGCGTGTGGCTACCTCTTCGGTCCCCGGGCGATTTCGGAAGGAGTCGCGCGACCGATTGTCGAAGCTCGTCCCGCCGAGAACGAAGAGACCGAAGGACGCGACATCCGCTATCGGATCTCCTCGGCCGAGATCTACCGGATCGAGGCGGAAGCTGAGGATCAGCCGATTGGGTTGGTTGGGTTCTACCACTCCCACCCGGACGGCCCGGGGCGCGCCTCGCGGCGCGATGAGAGACTCGCATGGCCATGGTACACGTACCTCATTCTGTCGGTGGATGACGGCGGCGTCCGTGATTGGGGTGCCTACACGCTCTCCGTGAGCCGCGGGTCGTTCGTACCGATCGACTGTCGCGTTTCCCCCGAAGGGCCGGTGGGGCCGGATCCGGGACGCGATCGCTTCGAGGGACCCGGACGATGACAACCTCGGATCCGCCGGCGGGTGTTGCGATCGTGGAGATCCCTCTCTCGTTGCGCTCGTTGGTCGGGGGCGCCGCGCGGTTGGAGGTCGCCGGAGCGACCGTGAAAGAGGTCATCGACCGGCTGGTGGCGGAGCGGCCGGAACTTCGTCGGTGGCTCCTCACGCCGGGGGGCCAGATTCGCAGCTCAGTCCATCTCTTCCTGAACGAGGAGGATATCCGAAACCTCTCGCGAGAATCGACGCCGGTGCGCCCGGGAGACGTGCTCGCTATCGTTCCCGCGATCGCCGGCGGCGCGCCGAAGCGACGAATATCGGCGAACCGATCCCGCCGGGCTCGAGCCGCCCCCCGCGCCGGGCTCACGGCCGAGCAGCTCGAGCGCTACAGCCGCCACCTTCTCCTGCCCGAGGTGGGGCTCGACGGTCAGCGACGACTCCTAGACGCCCGCGTCTTGGTCATCGGCACGGGCGGCCTAGGATCCCCCTGCGCGACGTACTTGGCCGCCGCCGGTGTGGGGGAGATCGGACTCGTCGACTTTGATCGCGTCGAACGCTCGAATCTCCAGCGGCAGCTCCTCTTCTCCACGTCGGATGTCGGCCGGCCGAAGGTCGAGGCGGCCCGGGACCGGTTGGAGGGGATCAACCCGGACGTCATCATCCGAACGTACGCCGTACGCCTGACCTCCAAGAATGCGCGGTCGATCCTCGCGCCGTACGACGTGGTGATCGATGGGACCGACAACTTCGCGACCCGGTACCTCGTGAACGACGCTTGCGTCCTCTGGGAGAAACCGAACGTCTACGGCTCGATCTACCGGTTTGAGGGGCAAGTGAGCCTCTTCGACGCACGGCGGGGGCCGTGCTACCGGTGCCTGTACCCCGAACCGCCCCCGCCCGACGCGGTTCCGTCCTGCGCGGAAGCCGGGGTGCTGGGGGTGCTCCCCGGAATCGTCGGAACGCTCCAGGCGGCGGAAGCGCTCAAGGTGATTCTAGGCCGGGGCCGTCCGCTGTACGGGCGACTATTGCTCTTCGACGCGCTCGCGCTCGAGTTCCGCGAGTTCCGTTTACGCAAGAATCCGAACTGCGTCCTCTGCGGTCCGCGAGCGACGCAGCGACGCCTGATCGACTATCCGGCGTTCTGCGGAGAGACACCAACGCCGCGGTCGGACGAACCGGAGGCGATCGACCCGGTGAGGCTCTCGGCGTGGCTCCGCTCCGAGGATCCGCCGTTGCTGATCGACGTTCGGGAGCCGACCGAATGGGCGATCAACCACCTGCCGGGCGCTCGTCTGATTCCCGGGAGCCGGATAGAAGAGCGGCTCCAAGAGCTCGCCGCGCACCGCTCGGTCGTACTGTACTGCAAGACCGGCGGCCGATCGCGGGAGGCTGCCGCGCGGCTCCAGCGGTGGGGCGTCCGGAGGGTCCGGCACCTCAAGGGCGGGATCGATGCGTGGTGCCGAGAGGTCGACCCCGCGATGCCGCGGTACTGATCCAGCTCGACGTTTGGAGGAAGCGGTTAGCTCGCGGGAGCGGGTGGCGCCGGCGGGTGGGTCTCGTCCACCTCGAGGGCGACCCCTTCCGACCGCGCTCGGCGGGAGAGTTCTCGGCCGAACGAATCGACGTCCTGCGGCGTGATGAACAGCGGAACCCCCGACCCCGTGACCAAGAGGCCCCGGGAGCCGGTGTGGATCGAATCGAACGGGCCGATCACCGGCGACCACATCCGTCCCCGGTAGCCCCAGCCACCAAAGTACGCGCTCGGCGAGAGATCGTTCAGATTGACGTACTCGATCTTGCGCACCGATTCGAGCGGTACGGCCCGCCCGCCCAAGATCCGGCGGGCCCGCAGGAACTCGTCGTCAATGACGTAGCGGGTCGACAAGTACCGGATCAGGAAGAAGACCACGATCGCCAGGACTCCGTAGCCGAAGAGCGGCGCGAGCACGTTCGATCGCGTGGCGATGTACAGCATGATCAAGCCGAGGACAATGTAGGCCCCGATCACCCCGAGGGATCGGAACGCCCACATCCCGAACCGCCGGGCGACCCCTGAAAATGGCGGGGCGGTCGTCGTCCGGTTCGCCGGTTCCGAAATCAGCGGTCCCGCGGACTCTTCGCTCACAACGCCACCATCTCAAGCCGCCCCCGGTGGGTCTCGGCGCGGGCGCATGGTTCGCACAGCGATACGTGGTCTCCGTACCCGGGCCCCGGGACGAACACGTACACTGGACGGAGCTCTCCCACCGCGTGCGAAGGGCGGGCGGGCGGCTTCGGCCCCCCGCAGGGTTGCGGTTGAGCGCAATGACGCCGACAGACCGACCAGAACTCGGTCGTCTCGCCGTTCCCCCAGCGTCGGGGCCGAGTCCACGACCAGACCCGGAAACCCTCCGGCGGTGACGACTCACCACATCGGCGGCAGATGAACCCACCCTTCGGCGGCACCGCGTCGACCATCGAAAGACGACTCGTCCTCGGGCGCCCAAGGCCCAGGCCGATACTTCTCCCTTTAGGCGCGGCGGGGCCCCCCCGGAGCCTGCTCGAAGGGCCCGATGCACAGCCGACCACCGTCGGAGTTGCGGGGCGTATCAGGCACCGTGAGCCGCAACGGTGGAAGACGAGGTCGGTTCCTCGATTCCACGGACCAATTGGGTCCCGACCGCGATGATCCAGAGGACCAGCGGTAGCACAATCAGTCGTTCGGAGCCGCCGGGGTAAATCGACGCCATCCAAGCGGGGACGTTGGCTCTCCCGACGAAGGTCGGAATAACATAGAGAATCAAGGCCAGAAGGCTCACGAGACCGCCGAGGAGGCTGAGAGGGCTCCATCCTCCCTTCCACCGCGGGTTGCGCCGGGCATAGACCCCAAACACCACCATCGCCACCCAGCCGATGCCGAACGCAATGAGGGCACTGATGGAGTGGAGCGTGAGCGCGTCGACCTCGTTCCAAACGGCCACTCCAATCGCGCCCAGGGCCACGACGGCTACGAGAACGACGGTGAGCTTGCCCAGCCGCCGGTCCCAGAGGACGGGTGTGAGGCCGACCAGGCCGACGAATATCAGAAGAGACATCAAGATCAAGGAGGTAGAGAACACCCACCACAGTGACGTTCCGGGCGCGAAGGGGGGGACGTTGTTCGGTGGTGCGCCCAAGTCGCTGATCCAGTGGGTGATGAGGCCGTAGCCGGGAATCAGGGCGCCCTCGACCAAGGTCACGACAACGAACTGGATCGGACCGATGATGAGCGCCCAACCAGAGATCTCTCGCCAGGTTTGCTCCGTGAACTCCATCGCGACACGGGGGAGACATTCGAACGAGAAAAAGGAATGTGTCGGGAAGAACGACACCCCCTCAGAAGCGTCGCGGGAGCGCTTCCATCAACTCTAGAGGGCGTGAACGAATGGCTCAGCTGGTACTCCCGCGCGTCCCTCGGAGTGGAGACTTTCCGGTCGCAAGCTTGCCCGGGATCCGTGGGAGGAGAACCTTCTCGGAGGCCCTCGCGGCGCGGGCTCTCAGGGCCGCCATGGAATTCGCGAGGAGCCGATGTTGGCCCTTTCGGAGGTGCTCTCCGAACGTCGAACGCGAGAGCCCTACGGCGGCCGAAACGGCTCCCCACCGAGCTCGGGACGGCACGTCGAACAGTCCGGCATCCCAAGCTGCCACGAGGTACCGTGCCTGCGCGGATGTCATTCCCTCCGTCAAGTGGGCCGAGGTCGACCGCACCTCGCGGAAGGTATCTAGGCCGATCTGAGAACTCAACGAGAGCAGTTCGACGGGGCCCGTTTGCCGCAAGCTCGTTGTGAATGCTCGAAGCTGCTCCGGGCCTCGGGCG
>JAKAWP010000062.1 GCA_021816955.1 Thermoplasmata archaeon | reverse complement strand
CCCGTGGTCTTCGTCTTCTCCCTCCTCGTCGGCGGGGGAATCGCCGCCCGCAGAGGGCGGGACGGGTAACGGAAATCCCCCGTCACCCTCTTCCTCGTCATCGGGGCCATCGGAAGGGTCGGACGGCCCGAGCGCGCCGAAGGGATCGGCGGAGGCGCGTGTCGAGTTGAACGGCGAGGAGGAGGAGCAGTTGTGGAGCGGGAGCTCGAGCTCAACGGAGTGAATCCGGGGATATCGTAGGGTGTATTGCCTCACCCGTGCCCCTCTTCTTCCGCCGCGTGGGCAAGAGCACCTACGTTCCCCTCCGTTCGACCTGACACATCGACAGATTCGTCTCTCCCTGCGTATAGGGTCGGAGCCGGGTCTTGTGACCTCGCCCCGACCCTACTCAAAGAAGGCCATGGTGTTCCCCGTCCTACGCAAGCCCGGGGTCGCGTGGCATAACCATCTCGCGGAGAACCACATGCGCTAGGGCGTGCTCCACCGGAAGATCTGCGGCGGCCACTCATGGAACGGGGGGAGGATTCTGGAGCGGCTGATATCGGTCTATCACGTGTCGGACCTGGGGGTTCAACTCCGTCGAAGTGGTGCGGGACGCACTGAGAGGGAAGGGCGACCCGGCGTTTGGCGCGTCGTCAAGCGGTAGAGTCCGGTCATTGGTTCCGCTACTTGAGCGAGGGGGGTTCGAGGGGCGCGTCATGCGTCGGTCCCAACTCCTTCGCGCGTCGGAGGAACTGGCCCAGCGAGGTCTCGATCGGCATCTTCCGCGGCCCGGCTTCTCGAGGGGTCTCGCGGACCTCGACCGGCCGGCTCTCGTGCACTTGGTCGTTGGGCCATTCCCGAAACTCCTCGAGCGTCGCGTACCGCCACCGGTAGCGGTCGTACTCCTGCCCGAAGTGTTCCAGCTTCCCGTTCGGTTGAGGATAGTTCACCCGCTCACGACGGGGCGGATGCCCCGCTCAGCCGCTCGTCGAAGGGCGGTGTCGAGAGTGGCGATCGCCTCTTCGTCGTCTCCTCCGAGAACCCCCCGCCCGCCCAGATCGCCCGACTCGCGTCGTCCATCCCGAGGATGTGGTGGGGGTGTTTCTCCGAGGTGCGGTGGAAGTCTCCCATAGAGCAGGGAACCCGAGGGCGCTCGCTCGTAGCGCTCGGAGCGTTGTCGACGTTGCCGGCGGGGGCTGGGATCGACCCGGCCCTAGGCTTTCCCGAACCGGTAGATCGGCATCTTCGGTATGTGGACCCCGGGGCGGGCGAAGGCCTTGGGGAGCTTGGTCACGTCCCGAGGGGCGCGGCGCCCCTCCTCGGTGATCCGCCGCTTCTGTTCGTCGGTGAGCGGAGGTTCGGGAGGACGCCGACGACGGTTGAGGCGAGGCCCGTCGCTCGACGGGCGCCAGCGTTGAAGGAGCGGCCGAAGCCAGCGAGGGGTCACTCCCCAGGGGGTGGCCATCAGGCCAAGGGTCTCCCGGGGCGGGGCCTTGCCCTGAGCCTGGCGGATGAGCCACTCGATCCGTCGGGCGGTGAGTCGGGTCACGCCGAGGGTGCCGCCAGCGCCCACATCGGCCCTCCCCCTCGACCCGCTCGCCACTCCGCTTTCCGCTCGAGGGCAGGTCCACCTTTCTCTCGTTCGCCCACGAAACCAAATGTTGGACTCAGAGTGCGTCGGTTTGACCACAAAGCGGAGGGCCCACTCGTTACCGACATATGAATTCAAGTGATGTGTCGGAGGGGGGATTTGAACCCCCGGCCCCAGGATCTCTCCCGGAGCGTCGTCCGCCGCCCCGCTATGAGTCCCGTGCTCTACCCGGCTGAGCCACTCCGACGGACGGACGGCCCATCGCATTCGACTCTTTAGCCCTCGCCACGAGCGCTCCTGACCGCCTCGGGCGGTCTCCCGCCGGCCCGTCTAAGCGACCGGGGCTGGAGGGGCCGGGGCGGCCGGGCTCTCCTCCGAAGATTCCGTCGGGAGCGGCGGGGCCCCGGAGGGACCGGCGTCGTCGACGAGGGTCCCTTCTACCATCGACTCGCGAATCTCGATCTTCTTGAGCGGATAGAGCGGCTTCACGCCCTGGGCGAGCGCCTTCGTAAGCTCTCCCCCGAGCATGTCGCGGATGAACGTGGCCGCCGGCTTGGTGCGGGCCTCCTCGACCAAGACGTCCGCGAGCCGGTGCCTAAGCTCGGCTCGCAGGCGGCTCTGCAGCCGCTGCTCTCCGACTGCGACGGGCTTCACGACCATGCGCACGCCGTCCTGCGTGGTCACCGGGATCGACAGGTCGATCTTGGAACGCTTCCGACGGGCGAGTCGGCGTACGTAGTCCGTCGTGAGTTCGTGGCCGACGAACTTCGTCTCGGCGACTCCTTCGCCGGAGACGCGCTCGATCTGGAAACGAAGCTTGATGTGGGCGCGGGTCGCGTCGCCTCCGCCCGTCATCTCGGGCAGCGTCGACTCCAGCGTGCGCCCGATCACCTCCTCCGGCTCGTTCGCCGGGGTCTCGCCGAGCTCCGCGTGCTGGAAAAGCCCGGGCGCCCGGATCTTGAACCAGCGCTTGGCGCGCCACTTGTCCTTCACCGTGCGCGCGAGCGTCGCCTTCTTGCCGGTCGTCTCCGTGTCGGCCATCCGTTGCGGCGCCGACGAGCGGGGTGCGCTACTTAACCGTGTCGATGGCGCCGGCGTCGTTTCTCGCCGAGAAACTGCCAGCGACCGGTGCCCGTCTTCGGCCTTCCGGGTCCATCCCGTCCGTCGACCACCTCGCCGAAAAGCTACTTATCCCGACCTCCCTCCGCGCCGCATGGTCGCCAACGCGAGCACCCGCTTGCCCGAACCCGAACCCGGGAGCCGGCTTTCGGCGCGCGAGCTCCTCGCTCGGGGCGAGCGGTTCCGGACGCCCCCGGAGCGACTGCGCGAGCAGCTGATCGTCCGCCTCGAGGCCGAACGGGCCCGGGGCCGCTCGATTGCCGAGGCGCTACGGACCCTGTTCCCCCGCACGATCCTCCCGACGAAAACCTACGAGGACTTGGTCACGGCGCTCTTGTCGGGAGCGCACGTCCTGTTCTTCGGACCGTCGGGTGCGGGCAAGACGAGCCTCGCCAAGGAGCTCTGGTCGATCTTCCCGAAGCGAGTCTGGGCCGTTCCCGATTGCCCGGTCCAAGACCACCCGTATTCGATCGTCGACGCCGAGACGGCGCGTCGGGCGCCGCCGTGTCCGATCTGCGTCCGGCGATTCGCGCCCGACGCCGACCCGGCCCGGTTCGACCCGTCGGACATCGACGCCGGGAAGGTGCCGGCCGAGTACATCGAACTCCGGGAGGGATTCGGCTTCGCCCGCCTGCAGGGAAGCAGCGAGGTCTTCCCCGATTACCTCACGGGCAACCTCAACCTCCGCAGGCTCGAGGAGGTCGGCGACCCGATGAGTCCGCTCGTTCTCGAGCCCGGCAAGCTCCTCCAAGCGAACCGGGGTCTCCTGTTGATCGACGAGATCGGCAAGCTCCCGCTCGGCACCCAGAACGTCCTGTTGCAGGCGCTCCAGGAGGGGAGCGTCACCCCCGCGAAGTCGCGGGAGAGCTTCCCCGGCTCGTTCATCGCCGTCTGCACGTCGAATCTCTCCGATCTCGACAACATCAACGACCCGCTCTCCGACCGACTGACCAGCCTGTACGTCGGATACAACGCCCGCCACGACGACAACCTCGCCATCGTCCGGCTCGCCCAACGAGACGGCACCGTCCCGACGGCCGTTCCCGAGATCCTGGTCGACGCGGGCGTCCGGGTGATCGAGACGTGGCGGCTGAAGATGAGCGACGACAATCCGGACGTTGGCGAAGTCGGGTCGAACCGAACCCTGCTCGACGTCACCGGCCGAACGGCGGCGATCGCCGAGCTCGCGGGACGACCCGTTCCCACGGCCGACGACCTGAAGGACGGCCTCCTCCATGCGATGCGCGGCCGCCTGCGGGCGCGCAGCGGCGAGGCGTTCCGCCAGAACGAGTCCCGTGTGGCGGAGTTCATCGACCGCTACCTCGAACCCGCGCTCCAGCGGAGCGCGCTCGTCTATTGGTGTCGCTACTACCGCGGCCCGCTCCGCGAGGACTCGACCGCGGCGCAGGCCCTCGTGAGCGAGGGTCGTCGGCTCCGGGACGATCCCGCCCTGCTCGCCCAATCGGCCGGCGATCCGACGCTGTTCGCCCACCTTCGCGCGTTCGACGACTACGTCCGGTCGCGAGAGCCGCCGCTGTCGGCCGCGCGCCCCCTCGAAGCGGCGATGACCGTCTATCCGCTGTTGGAAAAGTTCTCGCTCTTCACCTGCGACGAGGTGGACGACGACGCCCCCCTCTAGCGACGCGGTCGTCCTCCCGTCGTGCGCATCGGTCGACGAAGAGCTTCGCTCCGACGACTTGGTCGATCGACTCGACCGCGCCACGCTCATCCGCGCGCTCGCCGAGCGAGGGATCGACGGGGCGCGCGACCTTCTCCGTCGCACCGCGGAGACCGACCGGGCCCTCCAAGAACGACTGGCCCACCTCCGCGAGCGGCTCCGCCGCCAGGCGGCGCGCCGGGTCGTCCGCACGCTCGACGCGTACGACCGGCGCGCAGAGGAGATCGAGCGAACCGAGCGGCAGCGCGCCGCATCGGTCGACGAGCGGTTGCGCGAACTCGAGGCGCGCCGGGCGGCGGCCCGGGCGCTTCGCGGCGGCGTCCTCCCATCGATCGATCTCGGGGAGTCGGTCCGAGCGGCCCTCCTCGCCCCCGACGCATCGTGGAACCGGCCTCCGCCCCGTCCGTCGTGGCTCGCCCGGATCGCGGCGGCGTTCCGGTCGCTGTGGGAGTGGCTGCGGGGGTTGTTCGGCCGCCGCCGTCGGCGAGCCGAACCCGCCCCGCCGCCCCGGACGGTCGTGCTCGCCCGTCTCGCCACCGGCGGCCGGGTACTCGCCCCGAGCGATTGGGGCGAGCTGTGGGAGCGGTTCTCCCCCGAAGAGCGCGGCGAGCTCAGCGAGCGCGTGGATGCCGCGCTGAAGGAGGAGCGACGCGCGCTCCGGGACGATGCCGAAGATAAGCGTCGACGCGCCGACGAGCAGCGACGAGCCCTCGCGGAGGAGCGAAAGCTCGCCGAGGAGCGAGCCCGCCGGGCCGCGGAGGAGGCGGCGCGCGACGCGGAGGCACGGACGCTCGAGCGCGAGCTCACCGAGCGGCGGCTCGTCGAGCCAACGGACCACGGCCTCGCGGTTACCTACGGCCTCGTCGAGCGGTTCGCCGAGCTCCTCCTCGACGAGACGGAGCGATCCCTCCCCGGCCATCCCCTGCTCTCCCGGACCGGCTCCGCCTCGACGGGGTTGTACGAGAAGGCCCGGCTGCGCCAGGCGGCGGAGGTCGCCCACCTCGACGTTCCGTCGTCGCTCGTGGCGGCCCGCCTCGCGGGCTTGCGGCACATCGACGAGTCGACGAGCTACGTCTACCGGGAGGTCACCGCCGAGCGGGTCCACGTCGTCGTGGCGATGGACCGCTCGGGCAGCATGGCCGAGGACGGGAAACTCGACGCCGCGAAGCGCGCCTTCCTCGCCCTCTACGTCGCCGTGCGCCGCCGCTACCCGGACGCCACGATCGACGTCGTCGCGTTCGACAACCACGTCCACCTCCTCGACTTGGTCGAGCTGTGGGAGACCGCGCCCGGTTCGTTCACGAACACCGCGGAGGTCTTGCGGACGATGCGGGAGCTTCTCGCCGCGTCGCGCGCGACGCGCAAGGAGGCGTTCTTGCTAACAGACGGGCTCCCTGAGTCGTACACCGATCCGACCGGCGCCGTCCGCAGCGGCGACCTGACCACCGCGCTCGCCCGAGCGCTCGAAGAGGCGCGGCGGCTCGGAACCGTCCGGCCGCTGCGGTTCGCGATGATATTGTTGAAGAGCGAGCACCCCGAGTACGAGGCGGCGGCCCGGTCGATCGCCGCGGCGGTCGGCGGCGACCTCCTCCTTACCGCCCCGTCGAGCCTCGGGGTCGACCTGCT
>JAKAWP010000061.1 GCA_021816955.1 Thermoplasmata archaeon | reverse complement strand
TCCGATCTGTTCGGTTTCCCGCCTCCTCATCGGCCGGGGGTACTCTTAAGCCCCGCTCCTCTCCGCGGGGGTTGGCGTTGGACACCGTGCTAGGGTGTCTCGCAGCTCGACACGATGCGCACGTTGACGGAGGCGGAGGCTAAGGTCGTCGGCGTGCTCTTGGCCGCTCGGGCCGACCGAGAGCGCGACCGATTGCGCCAGCTCCGGATGCCCCGATCGACCTACCACGCCGTCCGGCGTCGCGCGTACGAAGAGGGCTGGGTCAAAGACCGCTACGTTCCGGATCCGGGGACGCTTCAACGGCCGTTCGTGTCGTTCACCCTGGCCCGCCCGTACCTGGACCACCTCGAAGAGTTCGAACGCGCGTTCACCGGCTCGCCGGATGCCGTCGCTCTCTGGATCGGCTCGCTCTGGTCGTTGGGGGTGTCGTTCCACTCCATATCGTCGAAGGGCGTACGGCCGGGCTCCGTTACCGGATCGGTTCCAACGGCGGCGTGGAGCGTGACGATCACCGTTCCTTCGGTGCCGGCGACCGTCCCGGTCTACTTCGATTATGAAGGGCTTTGGAGCCACTTCGCGATGTTCGATGGAACGCTCGCCTACCCTCACGGGCTCTCGACGGTTCTCGACGAAAACGACGGGCGCCCGGCCCTTTCCCCGCATCAGCGGTGGGCGATGGCGGAACTGTTGCACCGCCCGTTCTCCGTCCCGGCGGACGGCGGAGGCCCTCACCTCGTCGGCCCGCTCGGCCTCCCGTTCTCTCAGCTTCGCCTGTTGCGCCGCGGATGGGTCACCCACCGGACGTTCCTCGAGCCGAACCGCGTCCCGAGCTACCGGGGCCGCTCGTTCGACCGGGTCGTAATGGTCTTCGGAACTCCTCGATCGGAGGCCCGGGCCGAACGGCTGTTCGCCGCGCTGGCGCACGAGTGCTGGGTCTACCCCTTCCTCTTCGTCGTGGGGTCCGACCGATGGCTGCTGGGGGCCCTCGCCGGTCCCCGAGCTCCCGATGGGTCGCCCGTCGACCTCGAGCCGCGCCGACCGGTATTGGCCACCGTGCAGGAGTACCTCGAAGGGATCGAAATCCTCCAGGAGCCGCTTCTCACGTGGCGCCCGGTCTTGGATCATCGGTACGACCGTCTTCTAGCGCGCGATCACGGCTAACCGAGCGAGGGACCGTCGAGAGGAGCACTCCCGAACCGGAGCGGTCAGAATCGGTCTCGATGGTTGCCCGCCTCGTGGCCGGCGTGCCAGCGCGCCCCGAGAATGAGGGCACAAGTAATCTGCCGGGCTTCATCGACGGGCGGGGCGCGTGGCTTAGCTGGATATAGCACCGGGTTCCTAACCCGGCGGTCGGGGGTTCGAATCCCCCCGCGCCCGTGATCCATCGAGGCATGAAGCGAGGTCGGGGACGGTCTCCCGGTCGCCCGACGGAACGGTGATCGGGCGATGGATCGAGTTGTCTACACGATCTCCTCGGCCGGTCTCGTCCGCAGCGCGGGGCGCTCCGCCACTTGGCTGTTTCTTCCCGTGATTTACGCCGAATTGTACGGGCTGTCGTTCGCGGCGATCGGGGCGCTCATCGCGGCCGTCGTGCCCGTGACCGTCGTCGGCTATCTATTGGGGGGCGCGCTTTCCGATCGGTGGGGCCGTCGCTGGCTCTCCTCGCTGCCGAGCTTCCTCACGGCGGCGCTTCTCCTCGTCTTGTTCTGGGAGGTGGCGAACGGGCTTTGGCTCGTGGTCGGACTGTGGTCGACTCTCGCCTTCTTCCAGTCGCTCTCCACCCCCGCCCAGAGCGCGATGATCGGGGACGTCGTCCCCCCGGGCGATCTCACGCTGGCGTACAGCGTGCAGCGGGTGTTCACCAACGTCGGGTTCGCCATTTCGCCCGCGGTCGGAGGGCTGCTCGCCGGTACGGTCGGCTTGCCGTACCTGTTCCTGTTCGCGGGAGCCGCCACGCTCGGGGAGGGAGCGATCCTCGTCGCGTTCTTGCGAGAAACTCGCCCGCGGGCGGCGAGCGCTGAGCCCTCGCGTCGATTCGAAGGGTTCGTGGCCCCGTTCGCCGATCGCCGGTTCGTCCCCGTCCTCACCGTGCTCTTCGGCCTCATCGTCGTCGCGAATCAGTTCAGCACCCCGCTCACGCTGTACCTGTCCGAGGTCCGCGTCCAAACCCTGGTCGCCATCGGGCTCCTCTACGCGGTGAACGGATTCTTGGTCGTCGCGCTGCAGATTCCGCTGAGCCTATTGATGCGCCGGGCGCTTCGTCCGCTCGTGTGGATGGGGTGGGGCGCGACGCTCTACGGGCTCGGGTTCCTCGGGTTTGGCATCGGATCGACGTTCGGGGTCTTTGCCGTAGCGATGGCCGTGCTCACCGTCGGGGAGAACCTCACGAGCCCGGTGCAGCAGACGCTCGTGGCGAGGTTTGGCGGGCCGGCCCGGCGAGGGAGCTACTTCGGCGCGTACAACGCCACCGCGAACGCCGCCCGGGCGGTCGGACCCGTGGCGGGGACCGTGTTGCTCTCGTTCGGCCCTTCGCTCCTGTGGGGAACCGTCGTTGCGCTGTCCCTCCTGGTCGCCCTCGGGTTCTTCCGGCTCGATCGTCAGGAACGAGCGTCCCTGCCCCCCGACGGTGCGCTCTCTTCGGCGAGCTCGGCGTTGTAGGGGGGTTGCTCTCTACGCTCGACGGACCTCTCGCGAAGATCGATCGGGTCCCGACAGACAACGGACGGGATTTCGGACCGGCCTCCCACGAATGACGAGCCGGCGAGCGGGCCGATCGCTAACGAAGAGGATCGGCCCGGAGGTCCCGAGCGATCCGCGGAGTCGTCCTAACGCTCGTCTCCGCCCGTGGACGCTCGGGAGTCGGGCGAGGAAATCCGGTGCGATGGACGCGAACGGGCCGCGTCGCGAGCGCTCGCGACCAACGCGCGTACGATGCCGCTCCGAAGTCCGAGCAACTTGCTCGAGCCCCGGCGGCGGGGGGCGAACTCCACGGGCACCTCCCGCCGACGATCGACCGGCACCCGGACGAGCGCGTAGAACAGGAATTTCATGCCGACCGGAGCGAGCGAGCGATCGCGGAAGAGGTCGCGGCGGAAGGCGAAGTAGCCGGACATCGGATCCGAAAGTGACCAGCTCTCGGGGAGCAGCAGGCGGACCAAGAGGTCCCCGGCCCTCGAGATCGCTCCCCGCAACGGTGGCCGCTCGACGAACCGCCCTCCCGGCACGTACCGAGAGCCGATCACCAGGTCGGCTTCACCGGATTGGAGCGGGGCCAGCAATCGGGGAAGCTCTTCGGGCCGATGCTGGAGATCGCCGTCCATCACGACCGCGAACCGGCCGCGCGCCCGGGCCAACCCATCGTACTGGGCCGAGGCCGTGCCCGTCGGAGCGTTCCGATAGAGATGGCGCACCCGGGCCTCCACTCGCTCGGCCTCTTCGATCCGGGCCCGGGTGCCATCGGTCGAACCGTCGTCGATGAAGACGATCTCCCAACGTTCGCGATCGAGGGCTCGGCGCGCTCGATCCACGAACGGTTCGATGTTGTCCACCTCGTTGAGGACCGCCACGATGAGGCTGATGTCGGGTCGGTCGATCTCGTCGGCCGTCCGGGGCCCCGCCCGACCGTCGACGGTCGGTCCCCCTGGCGCGCCCGGATCCCCTGCCGAAAGTTCGCCCTCCGGCCCGTCAGCCACCCGCCTGCCTCCAATAGTCGAGAATCTGCTGGGTCGTTTCGGTAAGCGGCGTGGTCGGCGCCCAATCGATCGCCTCGCGCAGGCGTCGGTTGTCGCCCACGATCCACGGCTCGTCGGAGGGCCGATTCCGAGCGGGGTCGTGTTCGATCCGGACCGGACGCTTCGCGTGGGCGACGAAGTCGTTCAAGAGGTCCCGCACGACGGTCGCCCGGCCCGTGCAGAGATTGTAGACTTCCCCGGGACGACCGTGCTCGGTGATCGACCGGATCATCCGGATCATATCCCGCACATCGGAGAAGTCCCGGATCGCGTCGAGGTTGCCCACCCGCACGCTCGGCTGCCGCCCCGCCTCCACGGCGACGACCTGGCGGGCGAAGTCGCTCGGGGCGTCGGCGACCTTGCGGGGACCGATCGTGTTGAAGATCCGGCCGCGGATCGTGGCGAGCCCGTAGGTGCGGAAGTACTCGAGTCCGAGGAAGTCCTGGGCGACTTTGCTCAGGCCGTACGGATGGACGGGCAGCAGGCGGTCGTCCTCCGTTATCAAGCGTCCGGGCACGGTCCCGAAGCCGTACTCCGCGCTCGAACATGCCAAGAAGACGCGCGCCGGCACGCCGGCGGCCCGGACCGCCTCCAGGAGATGGACGGTACCGAGCGCGTTGATCCGCAACGTCTCCGCGGGCCGTTGCCAGCTCACGACCGGGTTGCTTTGCGCGGCGAGGTGATAAATAACGTCCGGCCGCCGCTCGGTCAACAGGCGGTACGTCGCGAGGGCGTCGGTGACGTCGAGGTGCACCGCGTGCTCCGCCGGAACCGGTTCGTAGCGGCTCGACTCGTTGAGCAGCGTCGCGACGACATCGCGGCCCTCATCGAGCAGTTCGAGGGCGAGGCGGCTTCCGATGAATCCGTCCGCGCCGGTCACGAGGTACCGGGCCATGAGGCGGGCTATTGCGGACGGGGGAAAACACTTCCGGGCCGCTTCGGAGCGCGAGGCCATCGCTCGGGTTGGCCCGTCGCGGGGGCCGGGCCACCGATCACGCGAAGGTAAGCTGACGGCCTTCTCGCCCGCAGACGCTAAACGCCCGAGGGGCGTCCTCTCCACCGAGGACGACGATGAGCCGACTCGTGTTGCATGAAGCGCAAGGACCCGCGGTGATCCAAGTTGGGACGAAGGTCGTGGCCGTCTGCCAGTGCGGGCTGAGCAAGAACAAGCCGTTCTGCGACGGATCGCACCAGAAGGTGCGTGACGAGGCCGCCCATCGCGTCTACGTGTACGACGCCGAGCACCACCGCGTTCCGCTCGACTCGCTGTTTCCGCCGATTCCGAAGAAGCTGACCGTCGAGTAGCCGGTCCGCCGGACGCTCCGGTCAGCGCGCCCCGTCGCGCGGCGGTTCCGTGGCCACGCGGAAATTCCGGCCCTCCCATCGGTCGGCCTCGGGCCAGTAGAACGTGAACTCGTAGGCTCCCGGCGGCGGCCCGAGCGCGGGGAGCTCGACGAAGTGCAGCCCGAAGACCGTCGCCGCGGACCGTTCGGTATGGGCAGTTCGCCAGTCGTCGTCGGTCCAGCGGAGTTCGAACGGCGCCTCCCCTTGGACCACGAGCGTCGCGTCGAACGGGATCGTCGCCGGCTGGCGTTGGAACTTCCACCACTGGACCGGTGGCGGGGGCCGATTCGCGCGCGCGTAGCGGGCTTCGGCCGACGGCAGCCGGTCGAACGGACGGCCGTCGTGCACCGACCGGACCAGCTTGAGGTACTCCGCATGCGCCCAGCAGAGCGGCATCGCCGCCTCGGTCGGCCGCCCGAGGTAGAAGTGGTGTTCCGGCCGGTCGGCCTCGTCCCAGACCTGTTCGGAGAGCAGGCCCGTGGCGCTCGCAAGGCGCTCCATCGTGGCCAGGTAGTGCGTCGCGTCGCGCCCGGCCGCGAGTTCGTAGTGGCCCCGTTCGCCGGTCAAGAGCGGCCAGGCCCGGCCGTGACCCCAGCCGTCGTACGGACGGCCGTCGCCGAGGTCGCCGTATCCGTCGTGATTGTAGCGGTGCCAGACCGGGCCGTACGGGGTCTCGACCTTCAGGGTGGCATCGACGACCCGCACCGACGCTTCCACGATCGGGTCGTCCGGCCGTCGGAAGCCGTAGCGAACCAGTTCGAGGAACCCGGGATCGACCAACTGTTCGGCGGGCACCACGGCCGGCTCGCCGGGCGGAAGGTTCGGGAGCCGCACGTCGCCCATCGGTTCGGATTCGTTCGGGTAGAGATCGGGAATCGGTGCCGGGCGGATCCGGACGTCGTGGACCGGCTCGCCGGCCAGGTGGCCGAGTCGACCCCCGAGCTGCGCCAGGCATGGCGTGCCG
>JAKAWP010000060.1 GCA_021816955.1 Thermoplasmata archaeon | reverse complement strand
GGGGCTCTCGCAAGGCGAAGGTGATACTGGAGAAACAGAGCGCGGAGCGGGCGCGCTTGGTGAAGGCCCTCGGGCTCGAGCGGTTCGTCCCAAATTGATCGGTTGGTCCCTACGCCCCTGCTGGCGATAAATCGACCCGTCGCGTAAAACTCGGGTCGGAACCGAAACGCCTCACCCAAGGTCCACAAAGTCAAACGGCCGTTGTGAGTTCGGCACTAGTCCACCCTGCCGCTAATCCTTGAGCGGTTCCGCCTCATGCCTTGCGAGTGGAGCTTGCGCCACTTATCGTGAGTGCACTCCCGTCTATGGATGTCGCGATGGAGAGCGCAATCCGCCAGACTGGATTCAACCCTTCAAAGACTAACGGCAGGGTGGACTAGGGTAACGCCAAGTACTGCGCGACGGTTCGGCCCGCCGTGGGGCTCCCGCTTCGGGACCTGGTCACCCCGCATGAGTTGCCGTGGGAGGCGCTCCGCGGCCGGTCGGTCGCGGTCGACGCCTACAACGCGCTCTACCAGTTCCTGGCGACGATCCGCCAAGCCGACGGCCGGCTGTTCACCGACCCGGACGGGCGCCCGACGAGCCACCTCATCGGCGTCTTCTACCGCGTCGCCTCGCTCCTTCAAGAAGGCGTCCGGCCGGTCTGGGTGTTCGACGGCCGGCCCCCCGAGCGCAAGGCCGGCACCCTGCGCCAACGCCTGGCCGCGAAGGACCGGGCCGCCGAAGTTTGGCAGCAGGCCCTCGAAGCGGGCGACCTCGAGCTCGCCCGTCGGAAGGCGGCGCAGACCAGCCATTTGACCCGGCCGATGGTCGACGAAGTCCGAGAGCTCCTCGCCGCGCTCGGGGTGCCGACGGTGAACGCGCCCAGCGAAGGCGAGGCGCAGGCGGCGTGGATGGCGCAGCGAGGGTTGGTCTGGGCGAGCGCGTCCGAAGACTACGATAGCCTGCTGTTTGGCGCCCCCCGGCTCGTTCGCGGACTCGCGGCCCGAGGGCGTCGGGGGGCGGCGTCGGTGGCGCAGCTGATCGACCGGGCCGAACTGCTCCAATCGCTTGGCGTGGATGACGACGAACTCGTGCTGATCGGCCTATTGATCGGCACCGACTTCAACGAGGGAGTCCGCGGCATCGGTCCGAAGCGGGCCGTTCAGCTCGTTCGCCAGCATCTCGGATGGGCGGCGACCGTCGAACGGGCCGGCCTCGACCCGAAGGAGGCCGAAGAGGTCCGCGCGATCTTTCGCCATCCGGTGGTCGACGAGACCGTCGAGATCGCGGCGCGGCCGTTCGCCCCCGACGACGTCCGGCGGATCCTCATCGACCAGCACGGGTTTTCGCCCGAGCGCGTTGAGGCGACCCTGGAACGGATCGAATCCGCGGCCCGGCGACCCTCCGGGGCGCGGCCATCCGCCCCGGCGCCGAGAGGCCACCAGACCGCACTGGACGCGTTCGGTGGGGGTGCCCCGTGAGCCGGTTCGAGTGCGTGCCGAACTTTTCGGAGGGGCGCGACGCCGGCCGCCTCGCCCGGATCGTGGCGCCGGCCCGGGAGCGCGCCGGGGTCGTCGTCCTGGACACCGAACAGAACGCCGACCACCACCGGGCCGTGGTCACCTTGGTCGGAGACGGGCCGGCCCTCGTGGACGTCGTCTTTGCGATGATGGAGGTCGCGACGCGCGAGATCGACCTCACCCAGCACCGCGGCGAGCACCCGAGGATCGGCGCGACCGACGTCGTGCCGTTCGTTCCGCTCGGCGACGCCCGGATGGAGGAGGCGGTCGCCCTCGCCGAATCGCTCGGCGAACGGGTCGGGCGGGAGCTCGGGATCCCCGTTTATCTGTACGGCGCCGCCGCGCGCCGGCCGGAACGGACCGACCTCGCGCGCGTGCGCGAAGGGCAGTTCGAGGGGCTTCGAACCTTGATCGAGAGCGACCCGAACCGCGCGCCCGATTTTGGCCCGCGGCGGCTCCACCCGACGGCGGGAGCGGTCGCGATCGGCGCGCGGCCGATCTTGATCGCCTTCAATGCGTACCTCGCGACCGCCGACGTGGGCGTGGCGAAGCAGATCGCGCGCGCCGTCCGGGCCCGGGACGGCGGGCTACCGGAAGTGAAGGCGCTCGGCTTCGAGATCCGCGAGCGCGGGGTCGCCCAAGTTTCGATGAATCTCACCGACTACCGCGTGACTCCGCCCCACGTGGCGCTCGAGGCGGTCCGCACCGAGGCGAGCCGCCGCGGCACCTCGGTCACCGACTCCGAGATCGTCGGCCTCATCCCGGAGGACGCCCTCTTTGCGGCCGCGGAGGCGTACCTCGCGCTGCGAGGCTTCGACCGGAACCTCGTCCTCGAGCGGAAGATCCGGGCCGCCGACCGCGCGGCCCCCGGCGGCGAGTCGATCCGGTCGTTCGTTGAGCGCCTCTCCGCGCGCCGCCCGACCCCCGGCGGCGGGAGCGCCGCCGCCTTGGCCGGCGCGCTCGGCACCGCGCTGGCCGAGATGGTCGTCCGTTACTCCGTCGACCCGAAGGCGCCCGACCCGGAGCTCGAGCGTCTCGTGAGCCGATGGGCCGCCCGACGGCAACGATTTCTCGAGCTCGTGGAGCTCGACTCCGAGTCGTACGAGGGGGTCCGAACCGCGCGAGCGGCCCGGCGGGCCCGGCCGGACGACCGGGAGACGGCGGCCGCGCACCGGGCCGCTCTCTGGACCGCGGCCCGGGTGCCGCTCGAGACCGCCCGATCGTCCGCCGAGGTGGCGAGCGATCTCCGCGAGGTTCGCCCGAAGACGAAGGCCGCGCTCTCGAGCGACCTCACCACCGCGCTCGCGCTGCTCGACGCCGCCCGACTCGGTGCCCTCGCGAACGCGGCGATCAACCGCGACGACCTCGCCGCCCAAGGCGAAGCGGTGGAATCGCTCACCGCGGAGATCCGTGAGCTCGAGCGATCCCACTAGGCCAACGCGACCGCGGAGCGGCCGTCGCGCGCGCCCGTACGTCTGGCTCAACTGCGCCGCTTCCGTGGACGGACGGATCGCGGGACCCCGCGGCCGACGCTGGCGGCTCTCCGGCCCCGACGATCTCGCCCGGGTCGAACGATTGCGCCGCTGGGCCGACGCGATCGCCGTCGGCTCGGGAACGGCTCGGCTCGACAACCCGACGCTCTCGCTCCACCCCGAGTGGGCCCCCGAGCTACCGCCTCCGACCCGCCCGGCCCCGACGCGCGTGCTGTTCGACGGGCGGGGTCGGGTCTCCCTTCGCGCCCGGCTGTTGGACGGCTCGGCCCCCACCGTCGTCGTTACGACGGTGCGAAACCGCCGGACGTATCCGCCCCCGATCGAGCGGATCGACGCCGGTCGAGCCCGGGTCGACCTGTCGGCCGCCCTCGCCGCGCTGCGCGACCGGGGCGTCCGCCGTCTGTTGGTCGAAGGCGGCGCGACGATCTTCGGTTCGCTCCTCGCGGACAGTCTGTTCGACCGGTTCACGGTGTACGTCGCTCCGATCGTCATCGGCGACCCGACGGCGCCCTCCCTCATCCGAGCGAGCCGAGCCCGCCTCCCGTTGGAGCTCCTCGTGACCGAGCGAGTGGAACGGCTCGGGCCCGGCTTCCTCGTCTCGTATCGGCGGGCGAACCGGCGCTCCGTCGGGATGCCGCGCTCGCATCCGCACCCGTTATCCGTCCGGCCGATTGGGGGGGCCGGTCGACCCCGATGAAGCTCGTGCATTTCCAGCTCGCCGAGCAGTTCCACTTCGGCATGCTCTCCGACGCCGACGAGTACATCGACCTCGACACCGCCTGCCGCGACTACTACGGCGTGAACCCGGTCAAGGGCGCCGATCCCAGCCGGTTCCGGGACATGCGGGCGTTCTTCGCCGGGGGATCCGACTCGGTCGAGCTTACCCGGAAGATCCAGACGTACATCGACCGGCGACGCCAGGCCGGCTGGACCCCGCGCGCGGCGACCGGCGCGCGCTACCTCTTCAAGCCGGAGGAGGGGGTGCGGCTGCTCGCGCCCGTGCTGCCGGGAGCGAAGATCTACCTGCTCGCCTCGAATTCGAAAAGCCACCTTGCCGAGCAGCATCGGCCCACGCCGACGCGGCCGTACTTCTTCACCCGCTTCTTCAACAGCCTCGTCGGGCCGAGCGAGCCGTTCGTCCTGAACCCGACGGGTTCGTTCCCCGACATCGAGATCGAGCTCGCCATCGTTCTCGGCCAGCGCGGGAAGCGGATCGACCGCGATCGCGCGCTCGACTACGTCGCCGGCTACACCATCGCGCTCGACCTCGCGTACCGGGACCTGCAGTATCCGTCGGACGGCCCGGTCGATTGGGTGCTCGGCAAAGGGTTCGACAGCACGATGGCCGTCGGACCGTGGGTCGTCCCGAAGGAAGAGGTCGGCGACCCGTATCCCCTCGCGATGGAGCTCCGGGTGAACGGCACCGTGCGCCAGGCCGGCGATACGTCCGATTACGTCTTCCGAATCCCCGACGTCCTCGCCCACCTTTCCCAAGGGATCACCCTCGAGCCGGGGGACATCGTCTCGTTGGGCACGATCGGCGGCGTCCCCGGCTTCGAGTTCGGTCAAGAGAGCCGAAAGCTCCGAGCGGGCGACGTCATCGAGGCGAGCATCGCGCGGATCGGCCGCCTCAAGATCCCGGTCCGCTCCGAAGCTCCGCCTCGCCCCGCAGGATGAGAAAGAGCGCGGCCGGCCGGGGGAGCTCCTCCGAACTCCCGGCATCGCCGCGAAACTCCCACGGCCCGAGGCGGCCCGCCACCCGGGTGAGGTAGCGAACCGGCACCGCGGGTGCTTCCTCCCCTTCCCACACGGCGTCTCGCAGCGGGTCGAACGCGTCGAGGCGGGCATAGTCGACCGGGACCACGCGGAGCCCCGTGCCCCCGTGCAGCGAGCCCGGCAAGCGGATCAGACGGTGGATGTCCGTCGTCACCGGCGCGTCGGTTTCCCCTTGAACGGCCACGGCCGCGTCCCGGGCGATCGCCGCGAGCAACGGTTCGGGAATCTCCCGACGACCGAGGGCGTCGTCGGACCCCGGAGCCGGCGGCCCCTCGCCCCGCGCGCGCACGAGCGCCTGGACCCATCGACGCGCGGCCGGGTCGTGAACGTCCAACGCCCGGAACTCCGCCCAAGTCTGGGCCGGCGGCTGCGTCCGCCACCGGTCGATCGTGGCGCGGACCGCGCGACCGATCCGCCCGTACCACCCCGGCGCATCCGGCGGGGCGACTTCGATCTGTCGGATCGACCGACGTCGGCCGGGGCGGCCGCCACCGGACCGCCCGGCGCCGTCCGGCCGTTCGTCCGGCCGCAGGTCGACCGTTCGGTGGCCGAGCGCCCGGCTCGGGTCGAGCCCGACGCCGAGGATGTAGTCGACGAGCTCCCGCCGCTCGGCGCTCGTGAGGTGGAGGAACCGCTCGTCCCGCACGTGGGCGTGGTAGCCACGTCCTCCCGAGAACGTGATCTCGCAGCTGTCCGGGTCGATGCCGAAATCCCGGAAGAGGAAGTCATCGAGGAGCACGGTGAACCGCTCCTTGGCGAGCCGAAGCTGTCCAGCGTAATCCAGTTCCTGCGCCCCCCGCAAATGATCGGCGTCGAGATCGAAGATCAAGTCGGCCCCGAGCCATTCCTTCTTCGCCATCGATCCCTCCGCGGGATGGCGGTAGTACGCGGCCGAGTAGTAGACGTGCCGCGGCGCCTCGTCGGCGAGGAACCGGCTCATCGCGGCGGCATCCCCAAACGCCGTGTGGCGGCGCATGAGCGACTCCGTCGAAAACGAAAACGAGGCGAACTCCCGCCGGGCGACGCGGGGGGGAGCGGGGACCGGGTGGTTCCGGTAGTACGAGCGGAACGCGTCACGCGCCAACGCGACGGCGGGCCCGCTCAGACTGACGGTCTTCGCCACCGGCTACTCTCCGGCCCCGGCGTCGTCGCCCCGATCGAGGGCGTCGGCGAGGGCGTCGGTGCGACGCCAGCGCGCGAGCAGGTGGAAGACGGTGGAGTGTTCGCTGCCCCGAACGAGCATCTCGATCGCCTGCACGGCGTGCTCGATCTGCCGCTCCGT
>JAKAWP010000059.1 GCA_021816955.1 Thermoplasmata archaeon | reverse complement strand
CCTCCGTCAACGTGCGCATCGTGTCGAGCTGCGAGACACCCTAGCACGGTGTCCAACGCCAACCCCCGCGGAGAGGAGCGGGGCTTAAGAGTACCCCCGGCCGATGAGGAGGCGGGAAACCGAACATGACGTCGCACCAGCAGATCGGGATCGGCCTCGTCGTCGGACTATTGGGCGCGCTGCTCATCGCCTCCCCGGCACTCATCGCCTCTCCGGGATATGGAGCCGCCGGTGGGGCCGCCGGCGCGCTCGTCACACCCGCTTCCGGATTCTCCACCACCTCGGGAGCCTCGACGTGGGCGTACGGCGTGCTCCTCGTCGGCAATCATTCGTCGGCTCCCGGCGGTCCGGACGATTCGAATTTTCCCTTCCAGAGCTCCACCACGTTCGGCTACGCGGTCGTGATCAACCAAACCAACACAACGAACGGCTTTCGGCTCGAGGTGAGCCGAACGGTCGGGGTAATCGTCTCCGTCGTCTTTTGCCCGAGCCAAAACGGGACCGACTCGGCGGCCGCAGGTCCGTCGTGTACGACCCCGCGGGCGAGCTTCCACCTGCATCTGTGGGAGCGCAGCCTCAGCTTCGATAACTTCACCGACCAATCGAACGTCACGGAACTCTCCCCCAACGCCACGGTGGTCGTCGCCGCGACCGGCCTCGAGAACGCGTCGACGAGCTTCGATTCGGGATTGAACGTCTCGCTGTTCGTCGATCGTTCCGGCGTCAACCGCAGCGAAACACTGACCGCCGGCCTCGCCGGGTCGCTCAACGCGGCGTTCTCGCCGGCCCTCGGCGTCGTTCCCGTGAATCTAACCGCGCCGGAAGTTTGGATGTCGACGGCCGCGTATACCGCCCACGGCGTGTGGAACGGGAGCTACCTCGTCACCCTCACCAACTTCATGGGCTCCTCTACCGACGGAGGGTCGCTCCAGGGCACCTTGGCCCAAAACGGTACGGTCACTCTCCTGGGACGCGACGTCGGTCGTCTCACGATCGGGGGTATTCGGGTGAACGAGACCACGCTCCGACTCGTCGGGAACGACCTCGGATTCCAGCTCGGCGACGCCTTCGTCCTGTACCCGCGCGGAGGGGACTTTTTCGACGGCGAGGCGGGTCCGTGGGCGAGGATTGCCAACCCCGGAGGCGCCTTCGCCGTCCCGGTGGCGCTCGACTTCACCCCGGGCCGCGCGCTGGGTCATTTCGGACTCGTCGCATCGCGCTGGAGCTATTCGGGGGAGTCGCAGGACCCGGGCGATCTCCTCGCGCAGATCGCGCTCCCCGGTGGATCTTCGGCCACCCCGGCGGCCAGCAGCCCCAGCTCCACGTTCAACGTGACGCAAGGCTCGGCCCAGGGCCAGCCCGAGTCGCCGAACCAAGCGTACGCCGCCTCGTCGTGCTTGGTCGCGGGCAGCTGCTCGGGCGCGATGTCTCCCACCGGTCCGTTCTCGATCGGCGCCTTGAGCGGGACGGTTGCCTACGCCGCGCTCGGAGCCGTCGCGCTGGCGGCGATCGTCGGAGCGGTAGCGGTCCAGCGACGCCGACGCGCCCCCCCTCCCCGGTACCCGAACGCGTCCCTCTATCCCCCGGGGACCGGACCCTCTGCGGGAGCTGTTCCCCCCGCTTTCGCGGAAGGGGCCCGGCCGTCCCGGGCACCCCGGTCGGGCGAGCCGCCCGAGGATGACCCTCTGCGCAACCTCTGGTGATCGCCCGGCCGAACCTTTTCGCCGGCGGACGGGCGGTGGGGACCGGTGGCGCCCCGGCCCACCGCTCCTTCGACCTACGACGCGGAGGGGCGGGCCCCGGTGCGCTCGCGTCGAGCGAGGGGATACCTCAAGAGCGCCGCGACGCCTCCGAACCCCTTGAGGAGCAACTCGCCTTCCTCGCTCTCGTCCGAGATCATCTGAACTCGACCGCCCGTCGACTCCACCCGCCGGAAGAGATCGCCGACGTAATCGTCTTCGGCCGTGACGGAGACGGTCGTCGAGCCGCACATCGGACACGCCGGGGGCGGGGCATTCGCCCGTTCGTCGTCGACCACGTCCGTCCACGAGTGGCCAGCCGGCCCGCAGGTGAGCGTTCGCCGCTTCCGGCGGATCCCCTCGGAAACGAGCATCGTCTCCACCGCCCCGGCGTCTAGCGCGAGCTCGATGTCCCGGGGACCGTAGGCGGCGAGGCCTCCCTCCCCCTTGCGGATCTCGGAGAGTAACCGCTGGACGACCCGCTTCTCCTCGGCCAGCTCGATCCCTTGGAGCGTCTGCGTCGCCTTTTCGACCAGCTCCTTGAGGCCGTACTCGTCCGTGTATCCGACGTCGAACAACGGGAGGACGACCTTCTGCTGCAGCTCGTAGTGGAGGTACCCTTCCTTGTAGAAGTACTCCTTCGTCGCTCCCGGTCCGCCGATCAAGATCCCCTTGATCGTATCCTTTCGGGGAAGGAACAGCTCCGTGCCCGTTTCGCCGACCTTCACGAAGAACTCGTGGGCCGCGTGCTCGATCAACCGCTCGAAGCGGTGCTGCGACTGACCGCCTCGTCCGTGCTTCGACGGCACGAGCGACTGCCGGTTCCGCAGCACGTCGATCCGCTTGCCGCGGAGCTGCCCCCACGTCGCCTCGGCCCGGTCCATCACGAGCAGCCCCCACGTTTCGGGCTCGTGGATCATCTCGAGCAGCGGCTCCAGGTAAAAGCTCGAATCGCACCGGTAGAGGTACGTGTTCAGCCGTTCCGGGGGTTCGACGATGAACGTGACGCTCTCGGTCTTGTCGGCCCCGACCGCTTTGCTGCCGACGAAGAACGCCACGCCGTTCGGCGGGGGCTCCTTGAACTGACGCACGCGGTTCGACAGCGAGTCGATCGCCCACATCACGTTCTTGCGGGTCGTCCGGCTCTTGATGTTCGAGCTTTGAGCGTACTCGTTCCGCAGGTAGGCGATCACGTCGGAGATCAGCTTACCCGGCGGCACGTACAGCGAGATCAGCTCCGTCGCCCGTCCCCGAATCGCCGCGATCTCGTCGAGTTTCCGGCGGAACGCGTAGCGCGCCAGCTGCGGGTCGGTCGACGCGGCGCTCATGGCTCTTCCTCGGGGGTCGATCCGTCGTCCCTACCGACCCGGTCGGGCGACGACCCGGGAGGTCGGGGCCGTCGCGTCGCGGGCCCGTTCCCCGGGCGAAAGAGTCAGAGCAAGCGAGCGATGTGCTCGTCGATGACTTCTTCCGGGTACGCGCCGACGATCCGGTCGACCAGCTTGCCCTGCTTGTAGAAAAGCAGGGTAGGGATGCTCATGATCCCGAGTGCCCCCGCCTTTTCGCCGTTGTCGTCCGAGTTCATCTTCCCGAACGCCACCTTGCCCCGGTACTTCTCGCTCAGTCGGTCGACGATCGGCGAAACCATTCGGCACGGCCCGCACCAAGGGGCCCATACATCGATCACCGCGGCCGGGTTCTCCCGGGAGAATTTGTCGAAGTTCGACCCGTTGACTTCCTGCACGGTCATACTCACTTCGTCGATTTGAACGGGACGAGGTATTAAACCGTTCGCGTACCCGAGCGCCACGCCGGGCCGCGGCTATCGTCCCGGGCGGCCCCGCGATCGCGCAGCTCTGTACGCCCGGCCGCTGACTCTTTGTAACCGCAGGCCGTACGGTAAGCGTGAGCTTCCGGTCGTTGTCCCCGACGGGAGCGCCACAGCCTCGACCGGTGGACGGGCGGCCGACGGGGGAGGCCGTCCCGGTCGCCCGTCGGTTCGACCGGCCCCCCGTACTGCTCTCGGCCGCGTCGCGCAAGGCCGTCCGCCAGCGGATGATGATGCTCCGCCAGCAGTCGCTGCTCCGGGCGGCCCGACTCGCCGACGTTTCGGTGGGAGCGCTCAAGGCGTACCGCAAAGACCTCTTGGAATCCGGGATCGCCGACCGGCTGATCCAGCGCGGGGCGGGGCTCGCCTACACGCGCGAGCTGCCCCAAGGCGCCCTGCTCTACCTCTTGATCCGGTCGCTCCGACCCCATCGGGTGATCGAGACCGGCGTCCGGCCGGGGTACTCGACGGCTTGGATCCTCTCCGCGCTGCGCGACAACGACCGAGGAGAACTCCTCTCGCTCGGACCGGGCCCGACCCGCGGACGGGCCCCGGGCACACGGGAGGCCGCGGTCGGGGAGTTCGTTCCCCCCGACCTACGCGCCCGCTGGACGCTCGTCTTGGGGAACACGATCGACCGACTGCGCGAGATCGTTCCCGGCCCGCGGAGCGTCGACGTCTTCTTCTACGACAACGGGCCGGATCCGATCCGGACGCACCTCGAACTCAAGCTCGCCTGGGAGGCGCTCACGGAGTCGGGCGTGCTCCTCGCCCACCACGTCGAGGCGTCTCCCGCCTGGGCGGAATTCTGTCGAGCCCAAGGCTTGCCGCCCCAGATCGTCGACCCCGGGCCGCCGCCGCTTGGCGGGCTCTCGGTCCGCTCGGTGACTCGGGTCAGTTAACGCTCGAGCTCCTCGACGAGGTGCTGGACCGCGGGAAGGATCAACCGCTCGAACGCCGTCCGGACGGCGCGTTCGGAACCGGGCAACGCAAAGACCGGCTTTCCCGAGAGCACGAAGAGGGACGCCCGGCTCAGCATGGCGAGCGCTCCGACCTCTTGAAAGCTCAGCTGGCGGTACAGCTCGCCGAATCCTTCGATCCGCTTTCCCCCCATCGCCTCGAGGGCGGCGACGGTGAGGTCCCGGGAGCTCACGCCCGTGCCTCCGACGGTCACGACCCCTTCCACCGCCGGCTCCTTCAGCCACGGCTCGAGGGCGTCCCGGACGTCGGCCACCGAATTCCCGACGAGATGGTAGTGCACGACGCGGTGGTGGGCCGACTCGATCAAGGCGCGTGCGAGGTGCCCGGAGGTGTCGTCGTCCTCGGTGTGCGTGTCGGTCACCGACAGCACGGCGAGACCGAGACGACGGTCTCCTCCCGTGTGGTGCCGGGATGGCTCGGCGGCGATCGGTTCAGCGCTCATGCGGAACGGGCTTCTCCTTTCACCTTCGCGACCACGCGCACCGGCCCAAGCCGCGTCGCGGGGTAGAGGCCGCGCTCATTCTTCTCCAAGTACTTGACCATGTCCCATGCCGTGAGCAGCGCGGTCGTCGCCCCGACCAGCGCCTCCATCTCGACGCCGGTCCGCGCAACCGTCTCGGCCGTCGCCCGCACGCGCACGGTCCGTCCGACGACGGTCGCGGTCACCGACGAGCCGGTCAGCGGCACATTATGGCAGTGAGGGATCAGCTCCGCGGTCCGCTTCATCGCCTGGAGGCCAGCGATCTCGGCGACCGCGAGCGGATCGCCTTTCGCCACGGTCCCGGCGCGGATCGCCCGAGCCGTCTCGGCCCGGACGGTCAGGCGGCCCTCCGCGACCGCGCGCCGGACGACGGCGGGCTTCTCCGTGACGGTCCGTTGCGCCGACAACGGCCGTCACTCCCCGTCCCGCCGGTGAGCGCTCAATCGAGCGATCACCGTCTCGAGCTGGAGCCGCTCGCCGGCGCCCTGCGCCAGGCGGAAGTCGACTTCTCCCAAGTACTCGACGAGCCGGGCCTTCTCTCGATCGGAAAGCACGTTCGTCGGAATGTCGGGCAGGTAGGCGTGGATCGCCCGGAGGATGTCTTCGCCGGTCGATCCTCGGTCGATGAACAGTCGGAACAGCCGCTCTCGGGCGGCGAAGAACCGGCCGTCGACGGCCAGCCGGACCATCTCCTCAACCTCCGAGCGGATCGGCACCGTGGCGTGCTCGCGCACCCGCTCCGCGGTCACTTCGTCCGTGCCCGTCGCGGCGAGCTGAAGGAGGTTGGTCGCCCGTCGAAGGTCGCCGGCCGCGGCCGCCACGAGCATCGTGTACGCCTCGGGAGTGACCCGCTTGTGCTCGGCCGCGGCGACCCGTTCGAGCTGCGCCCGGACCTCGTCCGGGCCGTGCAGGCGGAAGCGGAAGACCGCGCAGCGGGACTGGATCGGCTCGATGATCCGTGAGGAGTAGTTGCAGGAGAGGATGAATCGGCAGGAAGTCGCGTAGCGCTCCATCACTCGGCGGAGCGACGCTTGGGCCTCGGCCGTGAGGTTGTCCGCCTCGTCCAAGAACAGCATCTTGAACCCG
>JAKAWP010000013.1 GCA_021816955.1 Thermoplasmata archaeon | reverse complement strand
GGGAATCCATGGAAGGACAAACAGGCGTGGGCGCACTGCGAGGTCCAGTTCGTCGTCCGGAAGTAGCCCGGCCGTGATTTCCCTCGCGCGCGATGACCGAGGGCGACGTTTCCAAAGGTTGGATCCGAGACGGGGGCTGGGACGAAACAAGACGAAACCGCTCGCGACGTCGCGCCCGGCGGCCAGCTCGGCCGCCGCGGGGCACCTCCGCGTCGAGCCCTAAGGGGTGGGCTCGTAGTAGTATTCGCCTTTCGACCGTTGCTCGCGATCGAGCACCGAGCCGGGCCGGTTGATCCGAGGTCGGAGCGTCTCGGCGTCCCGCCGGAACGTCACGTCCGTCGCGGCGAGCAGCCGGTTCATCCCATCCCTCAGCGGCATCGGGCCTTCGCCGCGTCCCTCGCCGCGGCTCGACCCGCGGCCGAAGACCATCAAGGCGTCCGAGGCAAGGTCCAAGAAGTAGACGTCATGGTCGACCACGAGGGCGCTCGTCGCGGTTCGTTCGACCTGCCGCCGGATGAGGCGGGCCATCGCCATCCGTTCGTCCGCGTCGAGGTAGGCGGACGGCTCGTCGAGGAGGTAGAGCGTCGCCGTGCGCGCGAGCGTGAGCGCGACCGCGGCCCGCTGTAGCTCCCCTCCCGACAGGTCCGGCAGCGCTACGTCGAGGACCTCGTCCAGATGAAGGCCAGGGACGAGCTCGCGTTCGAACAGGCGCGCGTCGAACGCCGGATCCGCCGCCAGCGCCTCTCCACGCTCTCGTAGGCTTGTCCGAGCGCCGGCCTTGAGATATTGGGGTTTGTAACTCACCGTGACTCCGCTCGGTGGCTGGCCGGCCGTTGGTGGCTCGACTCCCGCCAGCATCCGGACGAAGGTGGTCTTGCCGGTCCCGTTCGGCCCGACAACCCCGACCGTCTCGCCTTTCACGAGCGTGCCGGGCGCGACGTCGAGGACGAATCCCGGGAACTCCTTTCGGAGCGCGGGAAACTCCACGAGCGGTGCCCGACCGGCCGGCGGCTTCGGCGGATGGGAGACGAAGCGCACCGGCTCCTTGCGGAAGCGCACGTTCTCCTCTTTCAGGTAGCCGCTCAGATACGTGTTGATCGCTGTTCGCATCGGCAGGGCCCGGCCGATCACGCCGAACGCCGCGGGCTCGCCGTAGAGGAGGTGCGCCTGGTCGGCGAGGTAATCGAGCAGCGCCAGATCGTGTTCGACGACGAGCACCCCGTGCTGCTCGCCAAGCGCCCGCAACAACCGGGCGACCTTCAGCCGATGGACGATGTCGAGGTAGCTCGACGGCTCGTCGAACAGATAGAAATCGGCGTCTTGGGCGATCGTCCGGGCGATCGCGGCGAGCTGCAGCTCTCCCCCGGAGAGCTGCGCCAGCGATCGGGTCCGCTGCTCCGAGAGCTCGACCGCCTCCAGCGCGCGTCGGACGCGGGCCGGCTCGCCTTCGACGTACTCCTCGACGGTGCGTCGGTCGTCTCCGAGCAGGTCGATGTACTGCGGTTTCACGGCCGCGCGAACCGTGCCTTGGGCGAGCCGCGTCAGATGACGGTGGAGCGACGTCCCCCGAAACCGGGCGAGCACCGGCTCCCACGACGGGGGACGGTCGTAAGCGCCGAGGTTCGGGACCTCGACGCCGGCCAAGATCCGCAGGGCCGTCGATTTGCCGGTCCCGTTCGGCCCCAGGAGTCCCGTGATCCCCTTCTCCGGCGGTTCGGGAAGCCGGTAGAGGCGGAATCCGTTGTATCCGTAGCGATGGACGATTTCGGTCTCCGCCGCTTCGGGCGTGTTCAGGATCTTGATCGCGTCGAACGGGCACTTGTGGACGCAGATCCCGCAGCCGATGCAGAGCGTTTCGCTGATGATCGGCTGGCCGGTCGGGCCCTCGACGATGCACTCTTGGCCCATGCGAACGGGGGGGCAGTACGCCTGGCACTCCCATTGGCACTCCTTCGGGTGGCAGCGGTCGCTGAGCAGGATCGCGATCCGGGCCACCGTCAGCCTCCTCGGGCGTTCGCCACGATCCGTCCGTCCCGCATCTGGATCGAGCGGCGCGCCCGTTGGGCGACTTCGGGGTTGTGGGTCACCAGCACGAGCGTGGCGTCGACGTCGGCCCGGGCCGACTCGAGGAGGTCGAGCACACGCGCCGAGTTCGCGCTGTCGAGTTCCCCGGTCGGTTCATCGGCGAGGAGGAGCGTCGGAGCGTTGGCCAGCGCCCGGGCGATCGCCACCCGCTGTTCCTCGCCTCCCGACAGCTGATGAGGGTACGCGGCCGCCTTCCCGGCCAGACCGACGCGTTCGAGGAGCTCGCGAGCGCGGGCCGCCCGCTCGCCCCGCCCGACGCCTCGCGCCCGCATCGGTAGCTCGACGTTCTCCTGCGCGGTGAGCATCGGCAGCAAGTAGAACCGCTGAAAGATGAATCCGATGGAGTTCAGCCGGAGACGGCTGCGCTGCCGCTCGCTCCACCGGCCAACGTCATCGTCGTCCCAGTACACCGAACCTTCCGTCGGAACGTCGAGCAGCCCCAGAAGATTCAGCAGGGTCGTCTTGCCGGAACCGCTCGGTCCCATGAGGCTCACATAGTCGCCCGGGGGAAGGTCGAAGTCGATCCCATCCAGGGCGTACCCACCATTCGCGGACGGCGTTCGGTATGCCTTGCGAATCCCGCGCAGGCGGATCGTCGGCCGAGACGATCTCATCGGAGCGCCTCCACGATGCGAATGCGCAGGATTGCGCGTCCCGCGACCGCGCTCGCCACCACCGAGAGGCCGACGGCCACGAGCGCGAGCGCGGTGAGTGTCTCCGGGCTGAACACCGCCAGTCGGGCCGCGGCCTGAACGGCGGGCGAACCATACACGGCCAGCGCTCGGACGGTGGCGACTCCTACGACCACCCCTCCCCCGCCGGCGATGGCACCCAAGAGCGCCCCCTCCCGAACCAAGCCGAGGCTGAGCCGCCGGGCGGGCACACCGAGGGCGCGCTGGATCCCAAGGTTCTGCTGGTCGGATTCAACCCGACGGGTGAGCAGGACGATGAGAAATACCAACCCAACCGTAAGCCCGACCGCCGACAGCGCGAGGTAGAACCCGGTCAGGATCGCCGTGACCGATTCGATCTGACTCGCCTGCTGCGTGAGGGTGCTGACGGCGTAGTTCGGGTACTTCGCTTGGATCTGCGCGGCTACGTTCTGAATCGTCGCCGGATCGGCCGCCGCCGACGGCACGAGGCCGACGTCGACGGTGTCGGCTTGGTCGAACGTCGTCGTGTGGGTGAGTACCTGAAGGTTCGACAACGGGAGGAGCAGATCGAACGCCGCGGTCGGGCCGAGGATCGGAGGCGGGAGTTCGAACGTTCCTCGGATGGTGTAGTTCGTCCAAGCCGTCGCCGGGCTCGACGGGGCGACGGGGAGCGTGGACCCGACGGTTAGGCCGAGGGCCGCGAGGAGCCGCTCCGAGACGAGCACGTACGGCGAAACGGGGCCGCCGTAGCTCCCGTTATCGAAGTGAACGAGGTCCGTCGGATCCCCGAGCGGTAGCGGGGTCGGAAAGAGCGCTCCGGACATGTCGCCCAAGGTCGCCGTGAACGCCTCGGGAATGACGCCCTCCGCGACGACCGGTCGGATCGAGCCGTTCCGCTCCTGCACGACCAGTGCGGCCGTGAGCACCGGCGAGGCGGCGGCGACGTCCGATATTTCGCGGGGCAGCGCTTCGGCCAGGCGGTGGGCCGAGGAGATCGGGTGGGTGCCCGGTCCGGAGAGGACGATTTCGTAGCCGGCGTTCTCGAGGGAGGAGATCTCGTGCTGGGCGACGCCGCCGCCCACCGAGAGCAGAATCACGGGCAGCGCCACGGCGGTGGAGAGCGCCGCGACGGCGAGGAACGTCTGGACCCGCAGGTGCCGGAGGCGGCGACCGACGATCGTCACGGGGCTCTCAGCTCCTCGGCGATCGGTAGGCGCACCGCCCGAGCGGCCGGAAACGCGGCCGCCGCGAGGCCGATCGCAACGACCAAGCCCAAGGCGCTCGCGATGACACTGTCGTTGAAACTGACGAACGAGAATCCGAGGGGCAACCCAGTGACGAGGCGGCTGAGAAAGGCGTTGAGACCGATCGACCCGAGGTAGGCGAGCGGAAGACCGATGACGAGACCTAGCGCAGAGAGCGTCAGCCCTTCTTCTAGGACGTATCCTCCGATCACCGACCGCGGAAAGCCGACCGCTCGAAGCACCGCGATCTCCCTCGATCGATCGTCGACGCTCATCCAGAGGACAGCTCCCGTGAACAGGAGCGCCACGATCACGCCGATCGCCCCGACCAGCGCTCCGAACGATTCGTACAAGGAGACGGTGGACTCGATCGTGGTCAAGATCTCGTTGATCGGAATAAAGTACAGTTGGGGAAAGGCGCGGCTGAGCGCCGCGGCCGCCGCCGCCGCGTCGGACGGCGCCACCGTGTGGATCAACACGAGCGAAGCGTAGTCGAGCTGGGGGCTCGCGACCCCGATCACGGTTTGGAGTTCGGAGAGGTAGAAGAACGCGAGCGACGCGCTCGGGATCAGCCAGTACGGTTGCGAGATGCCGACCACGCGAAAGCCGGTCGCGTTGGCATACCACCCGGCAAGACCGGTGGCGTTGGGCGGGATCGGCTGGTTGCTGGTCCACAGCGTTGAATTCACCCCCACCCCGAGCTCGACGGCGAGCTCGCTGTCGATCACGACCTCGTGCGTGAACGGACCGGTATAATTGTCGGCGAAGTGTGGATCCCCGGACGAGCTGAACCCTGGCCCCTCCGTGATCGTCGGAACGTCGAGGCCGGCGTTGTCGCCCGGGATCCAGCCGATGCTGGTCGCGGCGGTCAGCGTCCATCCCGGGGGGATGGTCCCGCCGTGTTGGCTCTGGTTCGCGGCGGCCCAGAGCGTGGCATTGCCGAACACGAGGTCCGATAAGAGCCACGGGCTCGAGTTCGCGATGAGCGGGCTAGCCCGCTCGAATGCGGCGGGGAGCGAGTGCGCCCGGGGGATCGGCGGGAACTGGCTGCTCGTGACCGGGGCGCTCGACGCGATCACGTCGACCCCGCTCTGAGCGGCCAAGCGGACCGCGCTCGTCTGGATCCCCGCGCCGATCGACAACAACAGCACGACGAGTGCGACCGCGAGCCCGATTCCGATGGCGGTGAGCGCCGAGCGGACGGGCCGGCGTCGGATCGCGCTCCACGCGTACCGCACGGCCGATCTCCCCCGGCGCGTCAGCGTCCCGCGCGCAGGCGGCCGAGACGGACCCGGGCCGATGCGCGAACATCGTACTTGTGGATCGACTCCTCGCTAATGCTTTCCACCGTCGCGATCGCGTCGTCCGGGAGCTGGGGAAATCGCTGCACGACGCGGCCGAGGACCCCGCGTACGACGTCTTCGACGAAGCGGGGTGACCGATGGGCGTCGAGCACGACGCGGCCCTCGTCGCCCCGCTTCAGGATCGCATACGTCGGGGACGATTGCGCGTCCTCGATGAGCTCGATCAGATCGTCGACCTCGACCGCACCGTCCTGTGTTAGCTCGATCACGAGCCGGGTGCGGTTGCGCTGGTTGTGGGTGACGATCGGCATCGCCGCTAGCCGCGGATCCCGCAACGCCGGAAACTCCGCTTGCAGGGCGCGTCGGCAGGTTTCCATCGCGCACGGACAGGCGGTCATCCCGACCGCCTCGGCGCCGATGCCGCGCGCCGTCTCGATCCGTCGGCCGCGCCGGACGGCCCGTGCGGACGCGAGAATCCGGTAATCTTCGAAGCTGCGGGCGCCGGGGCGGAGGCCCCGGCGTCGGAAGTACTCGGCGCTCGATTGAACCGTCGACGTTCGAGCGGACGGGTGCCGGGCGAGCAGCTGTCGGGCGATCGAGGTGCAGACGTCCTCGAGGCTCGACGCGGGTCGGGAGCTCGTCTGGTCGACGACCTCGGCCAACAGCTCCGCATTGCGGGAAAGGTCCGAGCCCTTGCGGGAGGCCGGAAGGTCGACCATCACGTCGAACTCGGCGCTCAACGTCACGGTTCGCCCGGGTCGTCGAACCCGCAACGGCTTTCGGACGCGGGCCACGCCGACCGAGGCGAGGGGAATCGGGGGCCCCGAGGGCTGGGAAGCGTGGACGTCGTTCACGCTCGGCCCACCCGCGCCCCGCTTAAACGACTTGCCGGCCGAACCGCGGCTCCGACAGCCCGGCCAAGAACGTTATACGTCCGGTCCCCGTAGATCCGAGCGAATGTCCGAAGGTTCCCGTCCTCCGGAAACCGCCGCTTCGCGCTCGGCCGACGGCTCGCCCTCCGCACTTGCCGCCGGTGCAGGGGCTTCGGCGTCGAACCCTGCGGCGAAGGAGCAGGCGATCCTCGAGCAACTGAAGAAGATCTACGATCCGGAGATCCCGATGAACATCGTCGACCTCGGGTTGATCTACGGCTTCGAATGGACGGGCGACAAGGTGCAGCTACGGATGACGCTCACCGCGCCCGGCTGTCCGGTCGCCGGGATCCTGGCCGAGGAGGTCAAGGCCGCGGTCGAAGGGGTCACCGGGCCCGGCACCGCCACGGTCGAGATGATCTGGGACCCGCCTTGGACTCCCGACCGGATGAGCGAGTTCGCCAAGCGGCAGTTCGGATACGCCTAATCGCCCGCCGCGTCGTCGGTAGGAGGGCGACTGTGCAATGAACCTTGGGCCGAGCTGGCGACGAGAACTCCTGACCGAACGGCGGATGAAAGACGAGTTCATGGCCCGCCATCCCGAATCCCCGTTCGTGAGTTCCCGCACGCCGTTCCGTCCGCTGCGCTACTTCGCACCCGCGCCGCGCTGGGTCGTCAAGGCCCGGCTCGATCGCCACTCCGAACCCGAGGAGGCCTACCTCCGCACGAACCGCGACGGCCAAGCCGTCGTTCGGTGCCTCGGAACCGTCGTCTTCCGGGCCGCCGACCGCGAGCAGCGCCTCAAGGTCTATCATGCAGGAGAGGCCGTGGGACCGTCGGCGTTCGTTCCGTTTCGGGACGGGACGAGCGGGAAGGAGAGCTACGGGCCGGGCCGTTACCTCGTGATCGACCTGCGACCCGACGACCGGTACGAGCTCGATTTCAATCGGGCGTTCAACCCGTACTGCGCGTACACCGACGATTTCGAGTGCGGCTTTCCACCCGCCGAGAACGACCTGCCGTTCGCCGTGCGCGCCGGGGAAAAGGTATGGGACCCGGCCCGGAATCCGGCGACGCCGTCGACGGCCGTGAAGCGCATGGTCGAAGACGCCTTGGCCCGCCGTCGGACGCCCCGGTCGGGTCGAGGCTCGTCCTGACGGCCCGTCCTCCGGACGTCGACGGCCTACCGAAGGACCCCCAGCACCCCGTTCACGACGAACTGAACGCCGACCGCCGCCAGCAACAGTCCGAGCACCCGAGTGAGGGCCATCACTCCTACCTGCCCCATCGCCTCCAAGATGCGGACGCCGAACCGGAAGACGATGTAGGTGGCCACCGTCACCACCGCGACGCCCAGCAGGATCGGGAGGAGCTGAATCGGGTTCGAGCCGGCCGTTCCGGCGTAGATCATCACGGTGGAGATCGCACCGGGCCCGGCGAGCAGCGGGATTCCGAGCGGCACGACGGCGACCTCGTCCCGCCGGGCGATCGCCTCCTCCCGATCGCGCGGGCTCAATTTGGTCCGGGTGACCTCCCCGTGCAGCATGTCGTAGGCGACGAGGAACAGCAGCACCCCTCCGGCGATCTCGAACGAGTAGAGCGTGAAGCCGAAGGCGGCAAAGAGGAACCGCCCGACCAGAGCAAATACCGTGAGCACGACGCCGAGCACGATCACGGCCCGGTTCCGGACTACCCGTCGATCGTCGGGGTCGAACGACCGTGTGAGCGCGACGTAGAACGGGAGCGTCCCGATCGGGTCGACGATGGCGAAGATGCTGGCGACGACCGCCGCGATATACTCGATGCTCCCCATCCGCGCGCCGACCGGACCGCGGTACTCCGGTCGTGTTCTTGAATCCTCGGGCAGCTCGTTCGGCGACGACGGTCAGGCGACCGCCGCGAGGATTCGGTCATCGAACCACTGCCAGACCGTGGCGACTTCTCGGAATCCCGCGCGACGCAGGGCGGCCGCCTGCCGTTCGGCGTCGACGCCCGGTTCGGTCCCGTGCGCGGTCGGGTACCGTTGGCGGTGAAGATCGGCCTCCGCGGCGAGCGGTGGCCAGGCGAGGGCCGCCTTCCACCAATCTTCCCACCCACGACCGGGCGGCGCGGGACGGGTCGCCTGCTCGTTGAGGCGCCGACGGGTTTCCCGGGCCCACCGACCGAGGCGATGGCTCGTCCGGCCGAATCGCATCGTGTCCCCGTTCAAGAAGAGGCCGCCGGGTCGAATCAACTGGTGGAGGTCCGCAAAGAGCCGAGACAGCGCGGGAGCTCTCAGCCAGTGAAGGGCGGTCGTCGTGACCGCGGCATCGAACCGATGAGCGGGGAGTGCGTCCATCCACCGCGAACTCCGAAGGTCCGCGTCGACCCACGTGAGCCGCCCGCTCGCGTCGCCCAAGACCTCGCGGCCAATTCGCATCGTGACCGGATCGTAATCGACCGCCACCACAGAGCACCGTGGCAGGCGTCGCAGCAGGCGCTCCGCCAGCGCCCCTGTCCCGGTGCCGAGGTCGATGAGGCAGGGCCGGCTCGGTCCCCGGGTCGCGACAAACTCGACCAAGGCGCCGAACCGCTCCTCTCGCCGAGGAAGGTAGGCGGTCTGCATCCGATCCCAATCGCGTCGAAGCGAGCGCCACGAGGTTCGAACCATGAGCGCTCCAAGGAAGATTGGTACATGAGACGAGCCCTCGACGTGGAGGGGGTCATCTCCGGCCGCCTCCACTGATGCCCGCCGCACGACGGAACGTTAAATCCGATCGCTCGTTGGCGCCGGCATGGCAGCAAAGAGGACGGCTCGCGCGGTCTGGGTAGGCGACCTGCTTCACGGACACGGATCGGTGGGAGGAGAGACCGGGACGTTTCGGGAACTTCCAATCAGTTGGTCTTCCCGCACGGAAGCGCCGGCCGGGAAGACGAGCCCGGAGGAGCTGTTGGCCGCCGCGCACGCGGCGTGCTACTCGATGGCGCTATCGGCCGGGTTGGGACGCGGCGGCCATCCTCCCGAATCGCTCCGAGTCTCGGCCCAGGCGACGTTCGACAAAGTCGGTGACGGCTGGAAGGTGACGGGCATCGACCTCCACGTGACCGGTCGCGTTCCCGGTCTAGCCGCGGACGAGTTTCAGAAGGCCGCGCAATCGGCGGCGGACGGCTGCCCCATCTCGGGAGCCCTCAAAGGGAACGTGCCGATCCGCTTGACGGCTCAACTGGAGTAGCCGGAGAAGCCCCGTCCGCGGGCTCCGACAGCTCGAGGTCCGCAAAGACGAATCCGTCACGGTCGACGATCGGGCCCGGCCGCACCGGAATCGGACTCCGGAACATCGGGCCGTTCGTGACGCAGGTGTGGTACTCCCCGTTCTCCCCGCACGGATCGCAACCGGCGGGAAGATCGTCGAGCAGTTGCCGGTCGAAGCGGCGGCCGGCGAACGCCCGGTCCAGCTTGCGCGGATCGACCGCGACGAGGGTGGCGACGACTCCCGCGTCGATCATCGCTTCCGCCAGCGCACGGGTCGGCTGCCCCCACAAGGGGAAGACCGGCGCCAGCCCGGTCCCGCGCATCTTCTCTTCGCGGTACGCGCGGATCTCTTCGAGATAGAGGTCGCCGAAGACCACTTGCTCGATCTGAAGCGCCCGCAATCGAGCCATCATCGCCCCCATCGCCCGCTCGTAGACCTCGTTCGGGCAAGGAGACGGGATCGGCACCGTGAACAGGGGAAGGCCCGCGGCCTCCGCCTGCCGACGGAGGATCGCTTCCCGGACCCCGTGCATCGACACCCGCGCGTACGTTTGGGTCACCGTTGTCAGCAACCCGACGACCTCGCACAACCGCTGCGAGCGCACGGTGTACAGGGCCCACGCGGAGTCCTTCCCGCTGCTCCAGGAGACGACCGCTCGGGGGAGGGTGGTCACGGATCCTCCGACCCGAACGACGAGAGATGTCGCTGTTGGATCCGGCGGGTCGCCGAACGCGGAGGTCGCTCGTCGGACACTCGTTCGGCCGGCCTCTCGGACAGACCGGCCGCCGGAGCGAACGCACGGACGATCCGGGGAGCGTCTGGCGTCACGTGGAGAATCCAGGCGAGTTCGTCCGCCGTGAGACCGAGAGACTCGACGAGTCGCGCGTCTCGGCCACCCCCAACACGAGTGTCCGGCCCGATGCCGAAGGCCGCCTCCAAGAACTCAAGCATCTCCTCCCGGGATTTCGACCGGGAGAGATGGCAGACACGGCCGACCTTGGATGCGATCGCGTCGCGCATCTGCCGGCTTACTCGGCTCTGTCCCATCTGGCCGAGAAAGTGCGGAAACTCGGGCCGTTCCCGAACGGCTGTGGGTCGGTCCAATAGGGCGGTCGAGACCCCGCCCGTCTCGATTTCCGAAGCATAGCTCCAGAGACTGTAGACGCGGTGGCGGCGGGCCCGGCCGAGGAACTGCTCGGCGCAGGCGAGTCGCTCGAACGCGTCGAGCCCCCGGTCGGGATCCGGGGCGACCCGCGGTATGTTCTCCTCGATCCACGGAAGGATCTCCTCCGGCGGGAGGTCCAGGCGGTCCCGCACCTCCCCGGCTCGATAGAACCGGGGCGACGAGAGCACCTCGGCGGTGAAATCCGAGAGCTCGCTCGCCACGTCCCGGCTGCCGACGGTCGCCGGGTCGATCCCCGCCGCTCCGCTGAGTGCGTCGAGATCGTTGAGCGCGGCCCGAAGGTCGCCTCGAGCCCGGCGGGCGATCGCAGGGCACAACGTCGACGCGTCGGGCCGTCCGATGGCGATCGCGGCTCGCTGGAGAGCGCGCGCGATCTCTTCGTCGCTCAACGGTTCGAATCGGATCTGTTGGACGGCGCCTCGAAGGCCCGGCGCCAGTCGGAAGATGGCCCGTTCGTCGTTCACCGTAAGCACGATCGGCTGCCGGGTCGATCGGACCAAGCGGGCGATTGCTCCCGCGCCGCCCCGATCGGTCAGGTCCGGTCGGCGCTCCGCTCGGGCAAACTCTCGGAGATCGGCCTGAGCGGCGGGCCACCGGCTCCATGCCGCCGTTCCCACCGATCGAGGAATCTCCTTCCAATCTCGGAACGGTCGGGGAGCCCCCGGCGTCCCGAGCTGCCACGCCGCGTTGAGCGCGGCGATCTCCCGGTACCGTCCGCGAAGGAACTCCGCGAGGGTGAGCGGCGGCGGGACGACCCGCTCCTCCGCAGGGGGTCGGCCGGTCAGGCAATCGGCCTCGTCCAGCAGGATCAACACTCGACGGGTTTCACCGGCGGACGGCCCCGCGAGGAGGGAATGGCTGAGCGAGGCGCGGCCGGCGACCTTCTCGATCGCCTCTTCGTTCCGCGCGTCGGAGGCGTTCATCTCGACGAGTTCCCAGCCCATCGTCCCAGCGAGGGCGATCGCGGCCGAGGTCTTGCCGACTCCCGGCGGGCCGCTCAAGAGCGCGGCGCGCCACCGGGGCCAGGGAGGGGCCCGTTGCCATCGCTGGGCAAACGAGCGAAGTTCGGCGATCGCCCGGACGTTTCCGACCAACTCGTCGAGACGGCTCGGCCGGCATCGCTCGGACAACGGGAGCCGAATGCCGCGGGCTTGGATCATCGAGCTGGCCAGTGTCAACGCCATTAAGGCCTCGACGGGTAGGGGGATCGTGATTCGACCGGGCGAACCAGCGCCAGATTTCACACTTCGAGCCTCGGACGGCCGACCGTTCTCGCTCGGTTCTCAGCGGGGCCAATGGGTGGTGCTGTTCTTCTACCCGAAGGCGAACTCTCTCGGCTGCACCCGGGAAGCCCGCGCGATGGCGGAAGTGCACCCCTCGGTGCGCGCCCGCGGGGCGACGATCGTCGGGATCAGCACGGACCCGGTCGAAGCTCAAGAGCGGTTCGTGGCGCGGTGCGATCTGCCGTTTCCTCTCCTGTCGGATGTCGGCGGCGAGGTGGCCCGGCGGTACGGCGTGCTCGGGTGGTTCGGCCTCTCCCGACGGGTCACGTTTGTGATCGACCCGGCCGGCCTCGTCCGGGAGGTCATCGCGACCCCGCTTCCCGGCCCCCATGCCCGCCGGATCCAGGCGGCGGCATTTTCCCCCCGATCTCCGTAGCCTCGATCCCCTTCTCGGGTCTCGCAAATAGCCGGCTCCTCGCCGCTCGCGCAACCGTCAAGTGGGGCCGTGCCTCCGTGGGGTGCCGATCCGGTCGAGCGATCGGGTCCGGCGGGGTATCGATGGAGAAGATCCAGTCGGTCGAAGCGATCGAAGTGGCGGCGGACGGCGACGAACTCTCCAGTCCGTGGAGCTCGACGGTCGTACTCGTGAAGGTCACGACCACCCGCGGCGCCGTCGGCTGGGGAGAAGCTCCGACCACGCTGATGACTCATCCGGTCCGCACGAGTGTGTTCGAAGTCGGCCGCTTCTACGAAGGGGTCGAGCTCGAGCGGCACGCCGAAGCCCTTCGCCGGTTCGAGATCTACTCGTTCTACCGATCCCGCTCGATGGAAGCGACGAGCGCCCTCAGCGCCGTCGATATCGCCTGCCACGACCTCGTGGGTCGATCGGTCGGGGCCCCGATCTCCACGTTGCTCGGTGGGGCGGTCCGGCGCTCCGTCCGGGCCTATTCGAACGGGTGGTACTCGGACTGTATCGAGCCCGAGGAGTTCGCAGCCAAGGCCCGGGCGATGGTCCGCCAAGGGTTCACGGCCCTCAAGTTCGACCCGTTCGGCGCCGAATACCGTTCCCTCTCCCCGGCGGGCCTCCGCGCCGCGTCGGCGCGGGTCCGGGCGGTCCGACGAGCGGTCGGGCCCGAGGTCGATCTGCTCATCGAGTACCACGGACGGTTCTGGCCCGAGGCCGCGATTCGAGCCGGTCGAGAATTGGACCAATACGCTCCGCGGTTCATGGAGGAGCCGATGATTCCCGAGTTCAACGATGCGCTCGCGACGTTCCGTCGGGAGGTCCGGACCCCGGTCGCGCTCGGCGAGCGGCTATTGACCCCGGCGGATTTCCAGAGCTACTTGGCCCGGGGGTTGGTTGACATCCTTCAACCGGACATCACGAACTCGGGCGGCTTCACCTACGGGCGGGAGATCGCGGGCGTGGCGGCGTCGTTCGGGGCGCCGGTCGCCTACCACAACGCCTTCGGGCCGGTCCAGACCGCCGCGACGTTGCAGATCGATGCGGCGCTCCCGACCTTCTTCCTCCAAGAGAGTTTCGAGGCGAGCTGGCCGGTCTGGAAGCGTTCGCTCGTCCGGGGCTATTCGATCGACCACGGAGTGTTCCAGATCCCGACCCGACCCGGCCTCGGTATCGAGGTCGACGAGAAGGCCGTCGACCGGTTCCGCTCGGAGATCGTCGACCCGATCGGACCGGAGCCGCCGTGGGTCATTGCCGGCACGTGGCGGCGCCGATCGCCGCGGGACTCCGGGCGGCGCGTTCCTCGGGCCCGTCGCCGGTCGCCCCCTCCCTGACCGCGGCCGCTGGCCGAACCGAACGAAGCGCATTGCGTTGACCGCCCACTCGTGTGGCGGTCGCCGCCCGAACTACGGCTCGGTCTCCGCGGCGCTCGCGCCGAACTGCCGCTCGAGCGCCTGCAGGACTTTCGGAGCGGTACGGCGGAAGTCCTCTTGATCCTGCGGATCGAGCTCATGCCAAGCCCGGTCCAAGCGAGCAAGGATCTCTCCCCAAACGGCGTCGGCGACGCGGAGCCCCTTCGGCGTCACTTCCAGCGCCAGCCGCCTTCGGTCGGCGGAATCCGGCGCGCGGCGAACGAGCTCCCGTTCCTCGAGACGATCGACCGCGTTCGCCACGGCCGTGGGGGTGATCATCAGGTACCGGCTCAGTTCGGTTGGGGTTCTCGCCCACTCCGCTACCAGCGCGCGAAGGGCCCGGGCCTCTGTGGCGGACAGCTTCGCCCGCCGGGCCGAGTCGAGGAGCGCGGTCCCGAATCGGCCGTACGCAAACCGAAACATCGTTCCGACGATCTCTAGTTCGTTCCGGGGAGTGGTCGACATCTAACTAACCAGAACTGGGTAACTGCCCGCTTATAAGAACGGTGAACTCCCGCCGCTTGGGACCGGTTCCCCCCGACCGGCGCCGCTGATCATGCCGATCGCGCCCCGGATTCGATCGAGGGGAGCGCGCCGAGGGCGGTAGGGCGTCGTCTGGAACCGCCGAGCTATCGACAAAATCGAACGAGCGCCGCGGGCGAGAGCCGCCGGGGAGCTTCGAACTCCCGACCTGCTGATTACAAATCAGCCGCTCTACCGACTGAGCTACGGCGGCGCAGACGGAGCATGGGCGGACCGGGTTTTGGAGTTTGGGGCCGACCCCCCTGAGCGGAAGGGTTCATAGCCCGCGCCCGCCTCGTCCCGGCCGCGATGGAATCCGCGCTCGCTCCTCGCGTGGTCCGAGCCCCTCGGGGACCAAACCGCCGCTGTTCGACCTGGGGGGCCGAAGCCGCGCTGCGCTTATTGATGAACAACCTCGACCCCGAGGTCGCTCGGGACCCCGACCACCTCATCGTGTACGGCGGACGGGGCAAAGCGGCTCGAAACTGGGCCGCCTTCGACGCGATCGTTGCCGAGCTGGAGCGGCTCGGCCCGGAAGAGACTCTCCTCGTTCAGTCCGGTAAGCCGGTCGGCGTCTTCCCCACCCACCCCGACGCCCCCCGGATCTTGATTGCGAACGCCAATCTGGTGCCGCGGTGGGCGACCGACGACGTGTTCTGGGACCTCGAAGCGCGGGGCCTCACGATGTACGGGCAGATGACCGCCGGGAGCTGGGTGTACATCGGCACCCAGGGGATCTTGCAGGGTACTTACGAGACCCTCGCTTCCTTGGCGCGGATCGAGTTCGGCGCCGCCGATCTTACCGGTCGGTGGGTCCTCTCCTCGGGGCTCGGAGAGATGGGAGGGGCGCAGCCGCTCGCGATCACGATGCTCGGCGGCAGTGCCCTCATCGTCGACGTCGACCCCCGCGCGATCGAGCGACGGCTCCGCGGCCAGTATCTGGACCGCCGAGCCGACAACCTGGCGGAAGCGGTCGATTGGGTGCGGGAAGCCGCGGCCCACGGTCGAGCCGTCAGCGTCGGACTGCTCGGCAACGCGGCCGAGGTCTACCCGGCGCTCCTCCAGCAGGGGATCGTGCCGGATGTGGTGACCGACCAGACGGCGGCGCACGATCTCCGCGTCGGATATCTGCCCGTCGGCGAATCGGTCGAATCGGCCGCGGTGCTCCGGGGGCGGGATCCTACCGAGTACCTTCGTCGCGTCCGGACTTCCCTCGCGACGGAAGCGCGGGCGATCCTCGAATTCCAACGCCGCGGCGCGCGGGTCTTCGACTACGGGAACAACTTTCGTTCCCAGGCGAAGGCATCGGGCGTCGAGAACGCCTTCGAGATCCCCGGCTACGTTCCTCGCTACATCCGTCCGCTCTTCGCGGTCGGTAGCGGACCGTTCCGTTGGATTGCGCTCTCCGGAGCGCCGGAAGATATCCGGGCAATCGACGCCATGGTCGAGCGTGAGTTCTCCGACAACCCGTCGCTGTGCCGGTGGATCCGCATTGCCGGCGAACGAGTGCGCTTCCAAGGGTTGCCGGCGCGGATCTGCTACATGAAGTACGGCGAGCGCGAGCGATTCGGCGGACTCGTGAACGACATGGTTCGGGACGGCCGCCTCCAGGCGCCGATCGCCATCGGGCGCGACCATCACGATACCGGAAGCGTGGCGAGTCCGTTTCGGGAGACCGAACAGATGCGCGACGGCTCGGACGCGATCGCCGATTGGCCGATCCTCAATGCCCTCTTGAACGCCGTCAGCGGCGCGAGCTGGGTCTCCGTTCACCACGGAGGCGGGGTCGGGATCGGGAACTCGATCCATGCCGGCCTCGTAGTCGTGGCGGACGGAACCCGGGAGGCCGAGCGGCGTCTTTCTCGCACGCTCCACAACGACCCCGGTCTCGGCGTTGTTCGGCACGCCGACGCGGGATACCCCGAGTCGGTGGCGATGGCGCGCGCGGCGCGGTTCCGCTGGCCCGGACCACTCTGACCGCTCCGGTGAGAGCGGTGTCAGCGCCCGGAGCGACGGAGGCCGGCGAGCGCGTCGATCACGGCGCGTTCTTCAGCAAATGCCACCCGGCGCCGAGCGGTGCGAGCGGGCAGCCACGCAAACCGATCGAAGATCGGCTCGAGCCGGACCTCGTCGGCCACCGTCTCGGCGAGAAAGTAGACGCATGTCTTGATCACATTCACCCGGCGGCCCGGATCGTAGAACCGATAATGGACCTCTCGTAACTCCCTCGCGATCTTCAGCCGGGTTATTCCGGTCTCCTCGGCGATCTCGCGTTGAGCCGCTGTTCGTAGCGACTCGCCGGGATCGACGTGACCCTTCGGAAAGCACCACCGATCGCCCCGACGTTCATGCAGCAGCAGTAGGTGATCGTCCCGGGCGCGGCGGACGAGCGCGCCCGCCGACAGTTCGCAAATCGCGGGCGCCGCTGGGACGTATCGCGCACGTCGACGCCGCCTTAGCCGCCGGTCGGCGGTGACGGCGACAGGCCTTACAGTTGCCACGTCGGACCCCCGTACCCGCTCGGAAGGGAGGGCGGCTGCGCGCCTCCGAACGGGTCGGGTCGGGGCGTCGCGGGACGTCCTCGCTTCGCGGCGACGTACGCATCGATCGCCTGCGCGACGCGGCTACCGGCGCCCATGGCGTACACGATCGACTTTCCGCCGGTCGCGAACACCCCGTCGACGTCCGTCATCCAGTCCGCCTTCCGGCCCTCCGGCCATCCGTGGGATGAAACCTTGAAATCGAGCTCGGCCGGCAGCGAGCCGATATCCGCCACCTCTCCCGCCGCGATCACGACGGTATCGCACGGAATGGTTTCTTCGCTGCCCGGTACGATCGCCACGGTCGGTCGCCCGCGGGCGTCGGGGGGTCCCACGCGCGTCGCAGCGACCACGATCCGTTCCACGTGACCGGCCCCTTCGATCCGTACGGGGGTGCGTTCGAATAGGAACCGGACGCCTTCGATCTCGCCGCCCTCGACCTCTTCGGTGCCGGCGGGCATCGCCTCCCTTCCTTTCCGATAGACCAGGAGGACCGAGCCGTCCCGGGCGATCCGCCGGGCCGAGCGCGCCGCGTCGAGCGCTACGTCGCCACCTCCGATGACAACGATCTGACGGTCGTTGCGGCCGATCAGGCCGGTCGGTCCGGTGTTGAGGGCGATCAGGAACGGGAGTGCGTAGAACACCCCGGGGAGCTCCTCACCGGGGATTCCGAGGTGGCGCGGGCTCGATGCCCCGACGGCGATCAGGACGGCCGAGTACCCGTCCTGAAGAAGACGCTCGGGCACGAGATCGCCCCCGGCCCTGCGGCCGAGCTCAAACTTCACATCGAGGTTTCGGAAGCGCGCCAGATCGTAGGCGAGCTCGGTACCGTTGAGGTGGTACTTCGGAATCGACTCGATCTGCCCGCCGAGGTACGGCGCGGCCTCGAAGACCGTCACCGAGTACCCGCGCAGGGCGAGATCCCACGCGGCCATGAGCCCGGCCGGCCCGCCACCGATGATCGCGATCCGGTCGCCGTTCGACGGGCGCGCCACGTAGGCGAGGTCGGAGCGACCGTGCTCCAAGGCCGCGCGCTTGAGGTGGCGGATCGCGATCGGCGCCCCCCGGCCACCCATCACGCAATCTTCCTCGCAGTAATGGTAACACGTCTTGCAGAGGACTGTGGCGAGCGGGTTCTCTCTCAGTGTCAGCCGGGCCGCGTCGTCGAATCGCTCCTGAGCGATGAGGGAGATGTATCCGCGGCAATCTTGGGTGATCGGGCACGCCTGCACGCAGAACGGCATCGCGCACTGAAGGCACCGTCGCGCCTCGGTGATCGCCTCTTCCCGACGGTACGGTTCGAGAATCTCGCCGAAGCCGCCGACACGCTCCTCCTTCGACTCTTCCGGGATCGGGGTCCGATCGTACCGAAACGCCGTCATGTTACGGGGCTCCTTGCCTACCCGCCCGCTAACGGCCGTTCGGGTATAGCCTCAGTGGACGCCGGCCGTTCCGAGGGACGGCCGCCCCCCCGGTCTCGGGGCGACGCCCGTCGTGAACGTTAAGAAATCGCCGGCGTGCGTTCCTCCGATGCCGGTCGAGCCGCCCGAGTTCGGGGATGTCGGCTCGCTGATCCGCTGGCAGGCGGCTCGTCGCGGAGACGCCCCGGCTCTTTGGTTCGCCGGCCGTACGATCTCGTACACGGAACTCGACCGCGAGACCGACCGGCTGTGGGCCGGACTGTACGCGGACGGAATCCGCCGGGGGGACCGGGTCGCGGCGCTCCTATTCAACACTCCGGAGTTCCCGCTTCTGTGGTTCGCCCTCTCGAAGGGCGGCGCCACGCTCGTCCCGCTGAACACGGCGCTCAAGGGGGAGATCCTGCGCTACGAGCTCGCGGACGCCCAGCCGAAGGCGCTCGTCCTCGACGATCGGCTGTGGGGTCCATATGCAGGTGTCCGGGATTCGGTGGCGATCCCGCGAGTGTATCAGGTCCGGTCGGGGACGCCGGCTCCCGACGTCCCCTCGTCGGTGATCGACTTCGCCTCGCTTCCCCGGGACCCTGGACCCACACTTCCGGATCCGCCGAATCCGTGGGACCCAATCGAGATCCTGTATACGAGCGGGACGACCGGTCCCCCGAAGGGCGCGATCATCCCACATCAAAAGGTCCTCACCACGTCGCGCGAAGTGGCGGCTCGTAGCCTCCTCGATCCGCAATCCGTGCTGTTCACGGCGTTGCCGCTGTTTCACTGCAACGCCCAGGAGATGACGACCCTCCCGGCGCTCTGGAACGGCCGGACGGCCGCCTACGACGAGCGATTCCACGCCTCCACGTACTGGTCGACCGCGAAGGCCGCCGGAGCCACGCACGTGTCGCTCCTCATCTCGATGATCAACGTCCTCTACAAGCAGCCCGAGCGGCCGATCGACCGCGAGCACGGCGTTCGCGTGGCGTTGACCGCCGGCACCACCCGCGAGCTCTGGCCGCTGTTCGAATCCCGGTTCGGCGTCCGGATTATCGAGCTGTACGGGATGACCGAGTGCGGCTGCACGACCCTCATGAATCCGCCGCAAGCGGTGCGAGTCGGCTCGGTCGGCACGCCGCTCGGTTTCGTGGAGGCGGAGGTCGTCGACGACCACGACCGTCCCGTCGGCCCCGGGGTTCGAGGGGAGCTCGTGGTCCGACCGCGAGCGCCGTTCACGATGTTCTTGGGGTATCTCAACAAGCCGGAGAAGACCGTCGAGGCGTGGCAGAACCTCTGGTTCCACACCGGCGACTACGTCACGAAGGACGCCGACGGGTACTACTACTTCGTCGACCGGAAGAAGGACGTCATTCGTCGCCGGGGAGAGAACTTGGCGCCGTACGACGTCGAATCGGTGCTCAACCGACACCCGTCCGTCTTCGAAAGCGTCGTGGTCGGAGTGCCGTCTCCGCTCGGCGAGGAAGACGTGAAGGCGTTCGTCCAGCTCAAACCGGGCGCGCCGGCGGATCCTCGAGCCCTTTTCGAGTACTGCGTCGAGCACCTGCCGTACTTCATGGTCCCGCGGTATCTCGAGTTTCTCTCCGAGATTCCGAAGACCGCGAATCAGAAGGCGCAGCGGTATCTCCTGCGGGAACGGCGGGGCGGCGTCGAGTATGACCGGGAGGCGCTCGGAATCACCGCCCGCCGTCCGTGACCGACGCGGACCGACGGTCGCTCTGGTCGACACGAACGTTCTCTTGCTGGTCAGCCGCCGCCGGTTCCCGCTCGCTGAACTGGCCGAATCCGGCCGGTACGGCCGTCTCGAGCTTCGTATCCCCGAGGGCGTGCTCCGGGAGCTCGCCGCGCTCGTCCGGCGCGGCACGCCGGGCGCGCGGACGGCCCAACTTTTGGCGCAGCGATGGCCGATCGTCCGCCACGACGGAACCGGCGACGACGCAATCGTGGCAGTGGCCCAGCACCACCGGTGCGCGGTGGTGACGAACGACCGGGCCCTGGCAGCCCGCCTGCGGCATCTCGGCGTCGACACGCTCGTCCCCCGAGGTCGTACGGGCCTATTGTGGCGGTTCGGCGAGCGGCCGCCGACCACCCCCCGCCCGCCCCGGGCCCGGGCAACGGTTAAGAATCAACCGCTGGTGGATTCCTCGGAGGAACGGCGGTGAAGGACGACGATCGTTTGATCGAGGGACTCCCGAAGGAGTTCGGCAGCGGCGTCATCGGTGTCTGCGACATCTGCGGCGTCCGCCAGGCCGTCGTGATCCTCGAGAAAGAGCGATACCAGCTGTGCGTGCTGGATTTCCTCAACAAGACGTGGACCCAGACCGACCGGCCCCCGGGCGCTCCGTTGCCGCCGTACCGGAGCGAACGGATCTGGTTTGACACCGGTGCGTTCTCGGGTCGTCCCGCTCCCGCGATCGTGCTCTCGCCCACCAAGGTCGTCCGCCGGCCGGTGGCGCTAGTCGTTCCGGACGTCTACGGGTTGACGACGCCGGTGCTGGACGCGGGGATTCGATTGGCCCGAGAGGGATTCGAGGTGCTGCTGCCCGATCTCGGCAAGACCGACGGCGTTTCGCCGCGGCACCACCTTGCCCTGCGGGCCGGCGCCCGCCTGTCGTCGGGCGTTTCGGCGCGGGCGAAGCCGATCCGCGAGCTGCTGGAATTGTTCACCGACGCGCTCACCTACCTCGTGAACCGGCCGATGGTCGACTCGGCCAAGGTCGGAGTGATCGGACTCGGCTACGGGGCGACGCTCGCCGGGCTCCTTGCCGTCCAAGACCCTCGGCCGAAGGCGCTAGCCCTGGCGGACCCCGCGCCGTGGAACCCACCGGGGATCCCCGCGCTCCTTTCGATTCCCGTGCTGCTGCTCCGAGGAGAGCGAGACCGGCTCGGCCGCCGGGCCCAGCAGCAGTTCGAAGCGGCCGGGACGGGCTCGACGGCGCCGGGCCGGGTGCTCATCGTTCCCGGTGCCCGACCCGGATTTTTGGCGCGGGACCGCCGCAGTTACGACGTCGCCCGGGCGGAGGCCGCCTGGTCGAAATTGATCGGCTTCTTGAAGTCCGAGTTGATTCCTCCGCCGCCCCGTCCCCCGCCGATCCCCAACGTGATCAATGCGGGCACGGTAGGCAGCAGCGGAGCGGCCACGCGCCCCGCCGCCCCGATTCCCTCGGTCGCGGCCGCGACCACCCCTTCGAACGCCGGCCGGGGCGGCTCCCCCGCCCCCAGTTGAAACCGGGCTAACCGTCCGTCGCGATCGCCGCGGCGGTTTCGACGAGAACTTTCGCCGCGCGGGTGAAGCGCAGAAGCTTCGCCATATTGCCGCGGATCTTGACGGTGCCGTCGAGCACGGCCCGCATCGCATCGATCTCCCGTCGGAACAGCTTCGCCCACACGGCCGACGGCGCTTCGAAGACGAATTCGCTCTCAGCCGAGCGGCTGTCGGCCATGTACTTCGCTTGCCGGCACCCGTCTTCGGCCAGGTCGAGGTAGATGCCCGGCGCCGGTGACGACGGATCGGGTGGCGTCACGCGCAGCACGAGATCGCCCGCCCATCCCCGGGCCGCCGCTCGGTACTCCGGACTCGCATTCAGATCGCGCTGGTACGCCGCCGCCCACTCCTCCGACGGGAACTTCATCAACGGAACCCGACGAACCGCGTGGTCAAAGGGGTATCGATGCCCCGGGCTAGGCGTACTCGTAGAATCCTCGGCCGGTCTTGCGCCCGAGGTGCCCGGCGTCGACGAGGTGCTTGAGCAGCACCGACGGGCGATACTTGGGATCGCCGAACTCTCGAGCCAGGCTCTCCGCCACCTCGAGCGACACGTCGAGCCCGACTAAGTCGGCGAGTTCGAACGGCCCCATCGGAAGCCCCGCGCCGGCCTTCATCGCGGCGTCGATGTCCCGCGCCGAGGCGACCCCGCTCTCGAGAGCGAAGCACGCTTCGTTGAGGACCGGCACGAGAATCCGGTTGACGAGGTAACCCGGGGACTCCTTCACCCGGATCGGGAGCATCGGATACCGGTGGTTGCGCCACCCCGCGATGAGCTCCACCGCCTCGTCCAGAAGCTCCTCGCGCGTGTCGACCCCGCCCGCCACTTCGACGAGTGGGAGCTGGGAAGGGGGATTGAAGAAGTGCAGGACCAGCGTGGAGCGAACGTGGCCGAGGCCGCGCGCCAGCCGGGAGATCGAAAGGCTCGAAGTGTTGGAGGCGAGCACCGCGCCGTCCCCGAGCAGTCGGTCGAGCGATTCGAAGACGGATCGCTTCGCCGCTTCTTGCTCGAAGACCGCCTCGATGGCGAGGTCGACGTCGCGAAACGGCGCGAGGTCGACGGTGCCGTGGACCCGCGCGAGGATCTCCTCTCCTCGGCTCCGGCTCACTTTCGGGGCGAGGCGGCTTCGGACGGCGCTCACCTGTTCGGCCGTCAACGTCACCCCGAGCTCTCGGATCTTCTCCAGCTCTCGGTCCGCCCGACTCTCGTGAAATCGAACGAGCTCTTCGACGATCGACCGCACCCGGGCGAGCCCTTGCTCGACGGCGGGAGCGCTGACATCGTTGAGCCAGACGTCGATCCCGTTGAACGCGAGAAGTTCCGCGATCGCGCTGCCCATCGCTCCCGCGCCGACTACCCCGGCCTTCTTGACCCGCATCGGATCGCCCCACGGCCCGAACGAGGGCCGCCTACATACCGTATCCGTTCCCGCGCCGCCGTCCTCTCGGCACCGGAAGAGCGGGAGCCCACCGTGGGTCGCCAGTCGGAGGAATCTTTAAACCCGGGAGCCCCTCCCTTCGGCGCGCGGGGATAGCCCAGCCCGGTAAGGCGCTGGATTGCTAATCCAGTGGTGGTTTCACCTCGGGGGTTCAAAGGGGGACCGGCGCGCGTCGATCTCCGGAGATTCCCCCTCCCCGCGTTCGCCCGGCTCGGCCCGATGGGCCCGATAGACCGAACCGTCCCATCGGACCCGGACAGCGTCGGTTCCCTCCGGGGGTTCGCCGTCCCAGACGGCGAGGAGCGGACAGCCGATAGCGAGCTCCACGAGCGCGAGCCGATGGGGCCGCGGAAACCCTTCCGGCGGATTCGACAGTTCCGTCCACGCCGATAGTCGAGCCGTTCCGGAAACGGTCCATCGGGTGCGCTCCCGGCTTCCGCACTGAGGACACGGCCCGTCCCGGACGGCGAGCACGAGGCCGCACGCATCGCACCGCTGGACCGGCACCTCATGCGAGACGGTCATCGACGCCCTCCGTCACCCAGCACCGTGACGAAGTTGTGGGCCCCCAGACCCCCGATCGAATGCGCGAGACCGAGCGACGGTCTCGGGTCGACGCTCGTCGGTCCCGCCTCCCCAAGAAGCTGTCGCGCAATCTCCCCGATCGCCGCCAGCCCCGAGGCGCCGACCGGATGTCCCCGTCCCAATAGCCCGCCCGACGGATTGAGGACGACCGCCCCTCGAGCACCGAGCGATGCCTCCGAGAACCACTCGGAACCACCTCCGGGGGCGCTGAGTCCGAGGTCTTCGAGGTCGATCAGGGCGAACGGGGCAAAGGCGTCGTGCAGCTCGACCACGCCGAGGTCCCGGGGGCGGCCGTGCGCCATCCCGAGCGCCCGTCGGCTCGCCTCGCGCGTCGCCTCGAACGTCGCGAGGTCCGCGCGATCCGTCCACTGCCAAGCGTCCAACGCCTGCCCGGTGCCTCGGACCGTCGCGGCTCCCGAACCCCGCTCGATCACGACCGCGGCGGCTCCGTCGGAGACGGCCGAACAATGGAGCAGGCGGAGCGGCGGGGCGACCCATCGGCTTTCCCGGACCGCCTCGACCGTGACGGCCTCGCGAAATTGCGCGGTGGGGTTCCGCGCGGCGCGGCGTCGCGCATGGACGGTGACCCAATCGATCGCGGACGCTGCGGAAGGGTAGCGAGCGAGGTACCGCTGGGTGACGAGCGAGGCCAGTCCGGCCATCGTGGCGCCGCTCGCCCGCTCCAACGGGCTCAACGACCGCGCGAGCGCTCGACTCAGCCGATCGTTGGGGACCCCGGTCATCTTCTCCGCCGCGATCACGAGCGCGCGATGGAAGGCGCCGGACGCGACCGCGGCGACCGCGGAGTGGAAGGCGGCGGCGCCGCTCGCCGACGCGGCGTCGACCCGCCAGCCGGCCGCCCGCTCGAGGGCGAGCCGGTCGGCGATCGCCGCGGTCAGGTTCTCCTCCCCATCGAGAGCGCCGCCGAGCATGTTCCCGACGACCAGCAAATCGACCGGTCGTCGGCCGATCCCCTCGAGCGCCTGCCGGCCGGCCTCCGCGGCGAGGCTCACGAGGTCATCCGAACGGCGACCGAACGGAGTCTGCCCCGTCGCGATCACGTGGACGTTCATGGGACGTGATCCTCGGCGGAAGGCTCCGGTCGCCGGGTAAGGAAGTGCACCAGCTCCAGGAACCGTACGAGGCTCATTCCGTGCTCCCACCGGAGCGCCGGGCGCCCATCCCGCGTGAAGTCGACCGGCGGGAGGCGGCGGCCGAGCACCGCCGCCGTGCCGCCCGGGGGAGGCGTGGTCGCAGCGAAGAGCCGCCACGGATCTCCCCCGCGGTAGCCGACTCGTCGGTAGGCGTAGACGAGCAGAAGTCCCACCCGGCGGACGACGTCGCGGTGCGCGGCGAGCTGGGCGGCCGCTCGGCCGCTCGCCGCACTGAACAGAATCGTCGGTTCGGAGGACGATTTCACCTCGATCGGGAAGGCGAACTCGGCCCGGAGCGCGACCAGGTCGAATCCGAGCGACCCCGCGGCTCGAACGACGAGGAACGGTTCGCGGAGGACCCGCTCGACGGACTCGCGTTCCGTCGGCGGGAGCGACCGTCCGAAGGCGCGGACTGCCTCGGGGCGGCCTTGGAGCAGCTCCTTGATCTCCCGCTCGTACGCCGACGCGCCTCGCCGCACGGCGGACTACCGTACGAGGGAGCTCTTATAGGTTGGTCGGACCGTCGAACCCCGATGCCGGCGATCGCGCCGCTCGAGCTCACCGAGAGCGAGGCGGGCGTCGCGCGCTGTCTCGCCGGCCTTCTCGCCGACGCCGACCGACGTCGAACCCTCCGAGGGGTCCCGACCGGTCGGGCGCGGTTCACGCTCTCCGAGCTGCGGAGCCGCCTGTTGCGGGAACGCGTCTTCGACGACCCGAATCGGTTGTTGCTGCGGCTGCGGCGTCGCGGCTTTCTGGAAGAGCTGCCTGAGGGACGGAACGACCGGGCGTACCTCGTCGGCGTCCCCGATCTTTTGCGGCAGCTGTTGGTCGACGAGTCGCGTCGATTCGAAGCGTGGGAGGCGCCCGTCGTCAACACGGCACCGGACGAGCCGGCGGAGATCCGGGCGATGGACCACCAGTTCCTCGAGCGATTGAAGGCGATCGTCGCGGAACGCTGGGACGAGACCGTGGAGTTCGGAGCCACGTTCCACATCGGGCGACTCGCCGACTACCTCAAGGGGCTCTTCGGCGAGACCTTGTACTTCGACTCGCTGATCTCCCTCTTGCAGCAGTACGCCCTGGCCGACGCGCCGCTGTTGGCCCCGACCGGACGGGTGACCGGAGCCACCGGCTTCCATCTCGCCCTCTTCGGCCCTCCCGGGACGGGGAAGACGTTCAGCATCGACGACCTGATCCGCGGCAACCCCCGCAGCGGCGTGCCGGCCCACGGATTGCCGGGACGCAACCGCTACTGCGGGGGGATCACCCCCGCCCAGTTTCTTCGGGTCGGCTCGTACTACGCCGGCCGAACGTTCAACTTCATCGTGCCGGAGTTCAACGACTGGTTCAAGTACCGCGGAATGGTCGAGCCGCTCAAGCTCGTGATGGAACAGCGCGAGGTCAAGTGGGAGACGACGTTCGGCACCGTCGGTCCGTACACCTTCCGCTCGTTCTTTTCGGTCAACTACAACGTGCGCACGAGCGGGGCGACCGATTACTGGACGACGATGGCGGATCCGAACTTCGCGGCGCTCGAGGACCGGATGCTGCTGCGCTTCCACCCGATGACCCGCGCGCGGTTCCGGGCGGTCGAGGCGAGCGACGAGCGGCTCGAGCTCGGCGAGCTCGAGTTCACCGAGGCGGAGCCTATCGTCGATCACCTGACGCTCGTTCACGCGATCGAGACGAGGCACCCGCTCGTCGCCCGCCGCGCTCCGCCGCGGGCGGTGCGGCTGGACCGGACGATCTACGACCAATTGCGCGCGGTTTCCGAACGGGCCTTGGGGCGGACCGAAACCCCGACGTTCTCCCCCCGGCTCAAGAGCCGGGCGGTGAAGCTCGCCGCGGCGGCGGCGCTCGTCGGATTTTTCTCCGAGTCGAACCCGACCGGCGAACCGCTCCGGGTCGGGGGCCGGGAGGTCGAATTTGCCCGCCGATTCTACGAAGAGGAGATCCGTGCCCGTAGCGGCCGCCAAACATCGGCCGGGTAACCCGGAAATCGCCCGGCATCGGCGGCCGTCCTCCGATGCGGTCCGGCGCGCCGCCGTCCGAGCTGTCCGGCGACACGGGAACGCGTTCCTCTCCCAGCGGGAAGCCCTCGCGGCGATCCGGGAGCTCCTCCGTCGGGACGATCCGCAACTGCGGCTCGGGGCGCGACGCTTGCGGCGCATCCTGCTCCAGTCGCCGGGCCTCTACGTGCGTGCGGAGTACGCCGAGCGAACGGACCGTCCGTACCCGTCCCGGTGCCCGGTCTGCGGGGAACCGTTGCGGCCGATCCCGAACCGCACGCTGGAAGGGGGAACCGTGATGGCCGGCCTTCGCTGCTCTGCCTGCTCGTACTGGACACACCGAACCGTCCGGATCCCGCGACGCTACCGTATCGGCCGCGCCGGTATCGACGGGCGCGAAGCGGATCCGAATTCAGGTTAGCTCACCGTTTGGATCACGTTGCCCGAGTGCCCGTCCACAAGCACGATCGTCTGCTTGCCGTTGCGCTCGAGCGTGAAGTGCCAGATCGGCACGTGCATCAGCTCGCCTTCGGCGACGTCGACCTTGCACTGCAGGTTGCTCACCATGTGGTGCTGGCGGTGCGCTTCCTCGGACTGGAGTTGGGTGACGTACGCTTCGGCCGAGTGCCGCGCGGCGTCCTCGCCGAGATCGCCGTTCAGCACGGGCGTCCCCGACGGGATCGACTTTCGGTCGAAGAGGGTCCGTTCGTCCAGGGCGAACGCGTAGTTCCTCGGCTGGTACTGCGTGAGCGCCTTCACGGCCACGACCGGATACTCGTAGGTCTTGCTGATCGTCGCCTGGCGCGTCGGGTTCACGACCGGGCCCGCCATGATCGGCATCACCATGAATCCGCCCCCGCCGCCTCGCCCGCCGCCCAACAGGCCGCCGAGCATCTCGGCGGCCGCCATCGTCCCGACGGTCGCCCCGATGCTCGTCCCGACTGCCTGGTACTGGTAATTCGTCGTCGCGCTCGCGGGGAGGACCCAGAACGGGACGAACGACAGCTTCGCCACGGAGACCTTCGACTCCTCAAAGACGTGGTGGTGGAAGAGTCCCGAATCCATCATCGATTTGACGGCCGCGAGCGCTCCCGGCGGGTCGACGACTTTGAGGGTCAGCATCGTGTGCTTCTGGATCTCCTTCCAGCCGTTCCCGCCCAGGGTGACCGAACCGCCGCAGTAATCGCACGTCACGACCATCTCCCCGAAGACCGGATGGATCGGCGCTCCGCACGACGGGCACTTGAGTTCGGTCGCTCCGGTCGGGGCGAGCGGAGGGGACGACGCCGCCGGCGTCGCCGACGTTCCGGAACCCCCCGAACCATCGACCGAGGGAATCGCCGCGCCGCACTTCAAGCAAAATCTCGAGCCGTCCGGTAGCCTCTCGCCGCACTTCGGGCAATACATGGCCTCCACCTGGTCGCCCGGGAGCCGCCCCGATTATAGGCTCTTTGGGTCGTCGATCCCCCGCGTCGGCTCGGTCAGCTGACGGTCGGGATGACGCGGCCCGCGTGCCCGTCGATCAGAACGAGGCGCTGCTCGCCCTTGCGCTCCAGCGTGACCGACCAGATCGGGGCGTGCAGGAGCTCGCCGGACGCGACGTCGACCTTCGTGTCGAGCTTGCTCACCGATCGGTGCGCCTTGCGGGCCGCCTCGGCTTCGAGCTGAGCGACCCAGGCTTTCGCCCGGCTCTGGGCGACCTCCTCCGGGAGGTCGCCGTTGCGCACCTGCGCGCCGGCCGGGATCGCCTTCGGGTCGAACAGCGTGCGCTCCCCAAGATCGAACCGGTAATCGCGCGGCTGGTAGTTCGCGAGCGCCTTCACCGCGACGATCGGAAACTCGTAGGTGTTCGACATCGTCGCTTGGCGCGTCGGATTGACGACGGGGCCGACGACCGCGGGCACCACGACCGTGCGCCGTCGGTTCGAGTCGCCGCCGAGCGCATTGCCCAGGGCGGAAGCGGCCGCGCTCGCCGCGATCGACGTTCCAATGCTGGCGGCGATCCCGGTCGCGACGGCCTGATACTCGTAGTTGGTCACCGTGCTGACCGGAAGAAGCCAGAACGGAATGAACTCCAGCGTCGGACCGGTAACCTTCGACTCCTCGAACGTCTTTCGCCTGAGGAATCCGACGTTGACGTGCTGACGGACGAGCGCCAGCACTTGATCGGGGGCCGAGAGCTTGAGGGCGAGAAGGGTGTGCTTGTTGACTTCCTTCCACCCGTCGCCTCCCAACGCCACCGATCCGCCGCAGTACTCGCAGCTGATCACGGCCTCGCCGAATTTCGGCTTGATCGGCGCCCCGCACGACGGGCACTTGAGCTCGGTCGCATTGACGGCCCCGATCGTCTTGGCCGGCGGCGGCGAGGCGGCGGCGCTGCCTCCGCCCGCCGTCGCGGTCCCGCACTTGTGGCAAAACACAGCGCCCTCAGGAAGGGCGGTTCCACACTTGGAACAGAACATCGACCCGCCTCCGTCGCGGCCGGTCCGCTATCCTCCGAGCGGCGCCCCGCAGTTGGGACAGAACTTGCCGGCGGTCGTCGTTTCGCTGCCGCATTTCGGGCACTTGCGCGGCGTCGGAGGCGCCGACATCGGGCTGCCACAATTCGGACAAAACTTCGTTCCAGCCGGGGCCGAAGCGTTGCACTTCGGGCAGACGACGGTCGCGGGCGCCGCGGGGGCTCCCCCGATCGGAGTCCCGCACGAGGGGCAGAAACGGTTCCCGGCGGGAACCAACGCTCCGCACTTGGGGCACGGTTGCCCCATCCCCCCGTACATCCCGGTCATCTGGCCCGTCATCCCGTAGCCGATCCCGAGCCCGGCCCCTAACCCGACGCCCGCCCCGACGAGAGAACCCGCCCCGCCCGATGGATTCGCGGCCGCGGTCGTCATCGCCTGGCCCGCCTGGTACTGCATGTAGTTGACCCCGAGCACTCCCATCTTGCTCCGCGTGTTGACGGCCTGCTGCACATCGTCCGGCAGATTGATGCTCAGGCCCTGGACCTGCTGGATCTCGACACCGAGCGGTCCGAAGTGCTGCGGGCCAAAGCCGAGCACGGCCTGCTCGATCGTTGTCAGGGACGTCGCGAGGTCGGTCACGCGCATGCCCTGGTCTTTCATCTTTCCCAGGGTATTGTAGACGAGGAGCACCATCTGGTCCCTCAGCCGCGCCTCGACATCGGGCGTGGTCGCGGCACCGAACGTCCCGACGAACTGGTTGATGAACAGGTCGGGAGCGGCGACCTTCCAGCGGTACGAGCCGAAGACCCTTAGGCTGACCAGGCCGAAGTCCGGGTCTCGGAACGTGTACGGCTCGCTGCTGCCGAACTTCCCGTCGAAGATGCGGCGTTGCAGATAGTAGACCTCCGCTTCCTGTCGAACGCCCGACAGGGCCTGAACGAGCCCGCCGACAATCGGCGCATTGAGGCTCGTGAGCGCGTAGCGGTCGGGCTTGTCGAAGTACGTGAGCACTTTGCCGTCCCGGTAGAAAACGGCCGTTTCATCCTGGCGGACCACGATGTTGTCGTTCAGGCGGATGTTGCGGGGCACCCGCCACATTACGTTCGGGCCCTTGTACGCGTCCTCCCAGACGATCGTCGTGGAGCCGAAGAGGCTCCCTCCTTTCGCCGGTATCGGTTGGTTGGCGACCATTCGACCTACCCTCCTCGTTAGCCTCGTCCGTTCGATACTCCGATTCGTTCGACTCCTAGACCTGGAGTCCCTGCACGGTCCGTAGCCGTGCCTGGAACGCCTGTCGCAATTGGCTTACCTGCGCCCGGACCGTCGAGAGCAAAGCCTGAGTAGCGCGCGTATCGGATCCCATCGCCAGCGACGGAAGCGAGGCGAGCGACCGATTCAACTGATCGGCGGCTTCGACAAATCCGTAGTCGTACTCGTACAGCCGGTCGAGCTGGTCGTTGCCGACGCGGATCGGAGCCGAGATCCCCGAATATCCCTGCTCGGCATGGCGGATCGACCCCTCCAGCATCTGGAGATCAGCGAGCAAAGGGGCGAGGTCGTTGAGAACCGAAAATTGCCCCGAGTTCGTCAGGGAGCTGCGAACGTTCTGGATCGTCGTCATGCTGTTCCTGAGCCGGTCGGCGACCTGGAGGCGCAGATAGCTATCGGCCTCGCGAATATCCTCTCCGGCCCGGTAGGTCCGATACCCCGGAATCAGCATCTGGAGTCGCTTGAGCGACCCCCGATTCTCCTCGACCTTTGCACGAATGTCGACCGGGGGGGACGGACCGGTCTTCGGGGCCGACGGGGGGGCGCCCGCTCCCCCGACCGGCGCCCCGCACTGCGGGCAAAACTTCGATGTGTCCGCAAGAGGCGCTTGGCAGGCAGCGCAGCGAAGGCCATCCGTCGCGGAAACGCCAGCTGAGGACGGGTGAGAGTCGGTCATCCGTTCCCTCCGGGTCGCATCGGTGGGTTGGGATTACCGGGCGGCGGCATCGTCGCGGGCGCGCTCGGCGACTGCGCCGCCGCATACTGGAACGCGGAGGGAGAGCCTCCGTGCTCGACCCAAGACCGGCGCGCGGCGTCCCGGCTCGGCGGCTCGGCCACGGCCCGCAGGCGCCAGCCGATGAAGGCCACCGACGCTGCGAGGGCGAGCACGACGAGCGCGAGGCCCGTCACCTGCCAGACCGACGCGATCGACGGGGCCGGATTCAGACCGAGATCGATCAAGAGCACGGCAAATCCAAAGGCGTAGAACCCCCAACCGACGCTTCGAGCGATCGCCGGTCGCCCGCCCAGCGACCGCAGCAAGTACGAGATGCCAGCGAAGACGAGTCCGACGATCCCGATCCAGAACAGCCCCCAGAACGGAAGGCCGGCTTCGTAGAGAAAGATCGCGTAAAAGACGAGCGCCGCCACGACGAGGAGCAACCCGGCGACGATCCAGCCTACGGATGACGCCGGGGTTCCGCTCGCAGGCGACGCCGCCATCTCGCCCTCGCGTTTCGCGGATGGTCAGCGGGTAATAACGGTAACTCACTCTCTCCGGTCGTGGACGTGACGGCGCGTCCGGTCCCCGGGCCCGGGTCGAGAACCGATGAGAAATCCCGCCACGAGAGTAGCGGTAGGCCCGCTCTCACAGTCGAGGCTCGTCGTCTGTCGTTCCGCGACGCACCGGTCGCGATACCGGCGTCTGGGTCGGGCTCGCCTCCGGTTCAGGGGCGGGCCGGTCTTCTTTGGCCGATGGCGAAGAACGGGATGGGCCTACCGGCCGAGGGCGGTCCACTGGAGGAGCTACGGAAGACGTCGCTCGAGTCGAGGGGGCGGCCTCACCCTTCGGCCGCGTCGCCGCTGTGGGAGGCCCAGCCGAGCGATTGGCGGCCGGGTTCAACGGACGGCCCGTGGAAGCATGGTCGGCCTTGGGGTGAGCCCGCCGGGGAGTCGGTTCCGACGCGGACGAAGCGGCGACCGGACGGACCGAAACGATCGGAGTCGCCCGGCGGCCGCTAGAAGCAAGGGGTTGGTTGCATTTCGGGCATGTCCCATAATGATGCGCGCAGTGACGGCATATTCCAGCGCCGCACTGGTGCATGAAGGCGGCCATCCCTCCGCAGCCGAGGCACCGGACCCGGATGTTCGGAGGCACCAGGCTCATCGACGACGGAATCTCTCGGGGTCCGCTCGAGGGCGCCGGCGAAACTCCGACCGGACCGGAACGCTCGATCGCCGGTTCCGTAACCGGAGCGGGAGGGGAGTCGGTGGGCGGCGGGAGTTCCGGACCGGCAAATTCCGGGGAGAGAGCGGCGAGGTCGAGGCCGTGACGAGTCGGTACCCCGAGCGCGGCGCTCGCTTCGATCGCCTTGATCGTCCGGGCCGTGGCGACGCCGACTCCGAGCCGACGGACCAGGCCGAAGACCGTTCGCTCCGACAAGGGGAGCGACAACGCTCGGCGCGCCACGTCTTCGAGCTCCGGGGTCAACCGGACGCTTTTCGGGTCGATCTCCGAACGAAGCACGGCGCTGAGGTAGGCGTACTCGCGCTGGATCCGGCGCAGCGGAGCCGTCTCGGGCGTCAACAGCGCGACGTCGGCGAGCGTGAACCCTCGCCGCTCGATGCCGACCACGCGTCGATCCATCGCATCGACGATCAAACGGTGCGAGGACGCTTCCAGCTCCGCCCGCTCCGTTTCGGACAGCGCCGCGAGATCGAGGGGGGGCGGCTCCGCAATCGCCCGTAGCACCTCGTCCAACGTCTCGAACGGCGCGTGCAGCGTGACGAAGATGTCGTTCTTGGTGATCAGCCGGCCGAGACGCGCCTCGAGGCGAAGAGCGGCGACCGCGTACCGTTCGACCCGCGCTTCCCGGACCTTCTGCTCGGCGAGACGTAGGCCCGAGCGCGCGCTCTCAAGGTCGGGCGCCAGCGACGCGGCCTGCTGGAAACTCGCTCGCGCGTCCTGGGGTCGGTCGTTGAGAAGCAGCAGCCTTCCCCGCTCTACCCAGGCGAGCGCGTCGCGAGGCTCGAGGCGGGAGGCCTCCTCGGCGAACGCCAGCGCCTCCTCCGGTCGGCCGAGCTTCTCGTCCGCGGCGGCGGTTTGCAACAAAAGCTTGGCCGTCTTCGGGCCAGATCG
>JAKAWP010000058.1 GCA_021816955.1 Thermoplasmata archaeon | reverse complement strand
GAGTTCTTGGTAACCGGCCCGCCTCGCCGCGGCCCGCATGCGACGGAACAGCGTCGAGCGGATCCCGGCTTCCGGCGGAGGGTAGTCTCGAAAGCCCCGGAGTGGACCGACCGGCATCGCCCGCGCCAGCCGATGCCGACACTTAAACCGTGGGGCGCGATGGCGATCGCGGTTTGGAGCGAAGGCTCCCCCCTCACGACCCCCGGTCGAGGCCGTTGAGGATTGCCGGCAATGCGACCCGCCTGCTTCGGAGCCGGCCAACCCCGTTGTCCAACCCGAGCGGAGGGCGACATCCAAGGGCGCAGAGCTCGCTCCGAGCCCACCGGCAATTTCGCCCCCCATTTTTGCCGAGGGCTCTCGTGGAGGACTCCGCTAACGGTCCAGCGATCGCGAAGGGGGCTGGCGCCCCAGCGAGCGAAGGTTCGGTCCAGCGAATCGCCGATCGCTCTCCCCGAGGCGCGCGCACGCGGGGAGACGATCCGACCGAACGACGGCGGTCAAACGGCGGTCGGCTACCGACCGATCGGTCCTGTCGGTTCGAGCGGGGCGAGATGCCGGCGGGCGGACGGGGTCGGATGGTAGACCCCGACCTCGATGCCGGGCGGAACGAGGACTCGTTCGGCGGCCTCGGGCGGGAGGCGGGTGCCGTCTCGCCGGCAGCGGTAGCCGCGGCCGCGGCCGGCCGACTGGGTCCGCCGTCCGCAGACGGGGCACGGAGGCGCCCGGGCCGGGCCGTACCGAGGGGCGACGGCGAGGATCTCGATCCCTTCGAGTCGCAGGAGGTCGGTCGTGCCCCGGCTTCCCCAGAGCCGGACCCGATCGCCGGGGGCGAGCCGCTGGGCGACCCGCGGGAGCGTCTTCGTCGGCTCAAAAGCGATGACCGGCCGGATGTGCCCGTGGCGGTCGCGCACGGTGAAGACGACGTGACCCCCGGGCCGAGCCTGGGGGGGCGTGCTCACGAGCCCCGTCGACCGAACCGACGTGAGGGGAGGGACGCGGCAGATCGGGCGGTCGACCAGGTGATCGCCCGTTCCTTGGTTGGTCCGGTAGATGAGCCAGCGGTCGACCGGCTCGGAACGAACGATCCACCGGGCCCTCAACAGCGGGCGTCGGGTGCGGCTTCGTAGGCCGAAGAGGATCGGACAAGGGGTATGCGGGACCGCGAGCAATCGACGGGTGCGGGCGTCGTACGTAAGGAACAATCGCGGCTCGGCCCGTTCCGCGCGCCGCATCGACTCGACGCTCACCTTCCTCGGGACCCCTTCGCGGTCGGCCGGTCGGTACGCAAGCAGCTCGTACGTCGCCGACTCCGCGGGCCAGGCGATGCTCGCCGCCGCCCCGACGACTCCCCGGGGTTCGCCGATCCAACGGGCGGTAGCGTGCACGCGTCGCAGGATCCGTTGAACCAGCGAGACCGAGACGACGCCCCGGACCGCGCGCCAGTACAGCGAGGCCGGCAGCGGCTCCCCCGTCGCCACGAGCGCGGGCTCGGTGCCCGGCTCGCCCACCCGAGCGGTCCGAACGACCGTCGACCAGGCTTCGTCGAGGAGCGTTTGGCGCTCGTCGGGATCGAGTTCGGAGCCTTGGGTGTACCGGCGGATCGGCTCGCCTCCCGGCCCTCGTCCGATGGATAGCGGCCGCCCCTTTCCATGGCCGAATCGGCCGGAGAGCGCCGCGTTGCCCCGGGTCTTCCACGGGACGTTCGGGTTGAGGCGGACCAATCGGGGGTCTCCCAGGAGGTCGAAGCCGAGCGCTTGGGCGGTGCGGACGACCTCCGTGAAGACGTGCGTCGTGCAACCGCCGCGCGGCGAATCGGTGTCGTCGATCCCGATCCACATCCGAATCCGCTCGAGGGAAGTCGTACCGCCCGCATAACTTTCCCGCGTTCAGGGTCGCGCGGAACGGGTGGGAGACCCGCCGAGGCCGGTCGAACGCGAGCCGATCCCCGGTCGGAGGAGGAGCGGGACCGATACCCGCGCTATCCCATGTTCGCGAGCAGCTTTTCGTACGCTCCGCGGTTCGTGTCGATCGACAGCTCCGCCTGGGCCGGTCCGATGCCGTCGGGGAGCAACTGGGCTTCCAGGCTGGCCTCCGTTTGGTCCGGCTTCGGCCGGTGCATCACGCCGATCGGGATCCGTCCTTGCTCTCGCGCGGCGAGATAGAGCTCGAACATCTTCTGGCGGTCCGTCGGGTCGTAGCCGGGAAGTTTCGAGAGGTCAAGCACCTTCTCCCGCCAGAGCTTGTAGGTGTCGTTGTACGTCACGCACGGGGAGAGGTCTTCGATGAAGGCGAATCCGCGATGCGCCTGGTTGAACCGGAGGGCTTCGATGATCGTCTGGGTCATCGTCCGCGGGTCGCCCGAGAAGGTCCGGGCGACGAAGTTCGGTACCGGGACGGACAGGGCGGTCAGCACGGCGTCGAACGGATGCTCGATCGTCCCTTCGAAGCCGATCTGACTCGTCGGCGATGCCTGGCCCTTCGTCAGGCCGTACGTCTCGTTGTTCATCACGAGGTACAAGATGGCCGCGTTCTTCTTGAACGCGTGCATGAAGTGGCCCATCCCGATCGCATAGCCGTCGCCGTCGCCGCCGGCCGCGACCACCGTCAGGCGGGGATTCGCCAGCTTGAGGCCGATTGCCTGCGCGAGGAGGCGGCCGTGAAGCGCGTGCATCCCGTTCACCTCGTAGAAGTTGTGGATCGCGCCGGAACAGCCGATCCCGCCGACGACCACAAGCTCGTGCGGCGGGATCTTGAGCTCGGCCGCCGCCTTCTTCACCGCCGCCAGCACGCCGAAATCGCCGCACCCGGGGCACCAGATCGGCTGGACCGCGCGGAAGCTCTGCACCATCAGCGACCCTCCACCGCCCGTTGAATCTCGTCGGCGCGGAACGAGTGGCCGTCGTACTTGAGGATCGACCGTAGCTTGCAATGCCGGTCGGGCATCGTCTCTCGCAAGAGGCGCGCAAACTGTCCCGTGTAGTTGTGCTCCACCACGTAGGCGACCTCGACCGAGTCGAGAAACGGCCCGATCTCGTGGGTCGGGACCGGGTAGAGCGTCCGGGCTTGATAGAACCGGGACGTCCGGTGCTCGGCGGCGAGGCGCCGTTGGGCTTCCCGGATCGGCCCCCACGTACTCCCGAAGCCGATGAACCCGATCTCCGCGGTCGGTCCGTCCGCGTAGATCCGGCCCTTCGGGAGCTCGTCGCCGGCCCGCTCCATCTTGCCCATCCGCTTCGCCATCATCTTGCGCCGGTTCGCCACCTGCACCGAGACGTGGCCCCACTCGTCGTGCTCGTTGCCCGTCACCGTGCCGTAAACTCCCGGCGTGCCGGGAGGCGCGAACGGAGAGACCCCATCGTCCGTGAACGCATAGGACCGGTACTCCGAAAGCGCGGCGACGCTCTCCGCCGTCAGCCGCTTGCCCCGGTCGAGGTGAATACCGTTCAGCGACAGCCGCGGGGAGGTGGCCGTGTTCTGGCAGAGCGCCTGGTCGAGCAGCAACAGGACCGGTAGGCGCCAGCGTTCCGCCAGGTTCAGCGCGTCGATCGTGAGTACGAACGCATCCTCGGGCGTTCCGGGGGCGATGATGAACCGGGGGTACTCGCCGTGCCCGAGGTTCGCGAGGTGGGAAAGGTCGCTTTGTTCGTGGCGGGTCGGCTGCCCGGTCGACGGGCCGACCCGGGCGCAGTCGACGACGACGACCGGCAGCTCGGCCGCTCCGGCATGCCCGATCCCTTCCGTCATCAGCGATAGGCCCGGTCCGCTCGTGGAGGTCATGGCGCGCACGCCCGCATAGGCCGCGCCGATCACCATGTTGATCGCCGCGAGCTCATCCTCCGCTTGCCGGACGACCCCGTGGAACGGCGGGAGGTAGCGGGTCAGATACTCCATGATCTCCGTCGCCGGAGTGATCGGATACCCGGCAAAGAACCGGCCCCCCCCGACAACGAACCCGAGGGCGACGCATTGGTTCGCGTTCGTGAGCACGAGGTCGTGGGCGGTCCCGGCTGCCACGGTCCAGCGTGGCGTGACCCCAGCGTCCAGGGCCGCCTTGCGACCGAGCTCGAGGGCCCGGCGGTTCTTGTCGAGCAGCTCGGCGCCGCGACGGGCGAACCGGCCCTCGATCACCTGGTTCGGCGCCTGCGCGTCGAACCCGAGGAGGACGCTCAGGGCCCCGAACGCCGCCGTATTCTTGTAGATCGGCTGGCCGATCGCTCCCCCGACCAAGGTGGCGAACGGAAAGCCGAACCCGTTCGCGACCGGGTCACGGACGACCGACGAGTCGTACACGATGATCCCGTCCGACCGCAACTCCGCCTGGCCGATCTCCACCGCCTCGCGATCGAAGGCGAGCAGCACCTCGACCTGATTCTTTTCTGCGTAGATCGGGTCGCGGCTCGCCCGGATCGACGCGTCGGCATGACCGCCCCGGATCCGGCTCAGCACGTTGCGGCTGGTGTAGATGTACAATCCCTGACGACGGAAGTACCGCGCCAAGAGGTCGGAAACGGTGAGCGTGCCGTCGCCGCCTTGCCCCCCGATCATGATGCTCAAGTCCGCCAGTTCTTCCAAGGGAGGCCGAGGCTCGGGCGCGATCCCGGTCGGGCTGGTCGGAGCGGGCGTCGGCGGTATTCGGGCCGCAGAGGTCGTCATCGGAGATGCGAGGGAGCTCGCCGAGCGAGTTCCCCGCATCGTTTCAGCCGGGGTTCGTATTTAACGCATGAGATGGGAACGAGGTCGGGGAGGGCGCCCGGGCTTCCAAGCGACCTACAAATCTTATCTCGCTCGGCCCCGTCAAACGGGTATGGGCGATCCCGAGCTGGTCGCGGATTACCATCCGCAAACGGCGCAGGCCCGCCGGATCCCGACTCGCCTCGTCTTCTGGGACGAGACGTTGCGGGATGGCGAGCAGATGCCCGGGGTGCACTTCTCGCCGAAAGAGAAGCTCCGGATCGCCGAGTTGCTGAGCGCGGTCGGCATCCCGCTCATCGACGCGGGGATTCCCGTGGTCTCCGCCGAAGAGGCGGAGGCCGTGCGATGGCTGGCGTCCGCCGGATTGCGCTCCGACATCTTGGCCAGCGCGCGAACCGTGCCGCGGGATGTCGAAGCGGTCGTCGATTCCGGCGTCCGGCACATCGCCGTCTTCATCGCCGCGAGTCCGGTGCACCTTAGGTTCAAGCTGCGCATGTCCGAGGACGAGGTCGTGCGGGCGGCGGTCGAATCGGTGCGTCGCGCGAAGGAGGCGGGTCTCCACGTGGCCTTTGTCACCGAAGATACTGTCCGGGCCCGCTTCGACTTCGTGGAGCGGCTGTACCGCGCGGTCGTCGCGGTCGGGGCGGACCGTCTCGTCGTCGCGGACACGGTCGGGGTGATGACGCCGCTCACGTTCCGCTGGTACTTGGACGAATTCATCCGGCGGATCGGGCCGGCCGACCTCTCGGTGCACTGCCACAACGACTTTGGCTTGGCGACCGCCAACACGCTCACGGCGCTCGAAGCCGGCGCGACCGCGCCGCACGTCTGCGTGAACGGCCTCGGCGAACGGGCCGGCAATGCGTCGCTCGAGGAAGTGGCGGTCGCCGTCGAGCGCTTGTACGGCGTGCGCACCGGCCTTCGTCTCGACCGGCTCTACGAACTCTCCCAGCTCGTCGAAGAGCTGTCCGGAGTGCCGATCGCGGCGAACAAGGCGCTCGTCGGGTACAACGCGTTCTCCCACGAGGCCGGGATCCACACCCACGGCGTGCTCGCCCACACGTTGACCTACGAGCCGATCCAGCCCGAGGAGGTCGGCCGTCGTCGCGAGCTGATCCTCGGCAAGCACACGGGGCGGGCCGCCCTCGTCGAAAAGCTCAAGGAGCGCCGGGCGCGCGCGACCGACGCGCAGCTGACGGAACTGTTGGCCCGCATCAAGCAGCGCGGCGAACAGGCGTCGAAACAGCCGGCCGCGGAGTACGTCCGGGACTACCGCACTCGTTTTGCCCATCCGGGGATTTCCGACGCGGAGTTCTGGGCGATGGTCGACGACCTCCAGATCCCGACGGAGCGGCCGTGAGCGGGCGCGGTCACGGGTCGACGCTCGCCGAGAAGGTCCTCGCGCGAGCGGCCGGGGTCGACCGGGTGGAACCCGGGCAGATTGTCGAAGGGCGCGTCGATCTCGCGATGATGCACGAACAGGGG
>JAKAWP010000012.1 GCA_021816955.1 Thermoplasmata archaeon | reverse complement strand
GCGCCCTTCGATCGATCCGCGGACGCAGCACCTCGCGGAGCCGCTGAGTGAGCTTCCCGGCGGAGGGAATGCCATCCGAGAATCGTCGAGACGGGGTCGAGGTCTTCCGTGCGGACCGGAACTGCGAGAGCGACCGGGCAAGAGAATGGTCGGTCCAGCAACCTCGAGGGTCAGCCCGCCCCAGAAGCCTGCGAACGGTCTTGATATCAGCAGACGGGCCACCAATCCGGACGGCCGGCATCGAAGGTTCGGCTCTCACGGAATTCCTTTCCCCGCCGCCGCGGGAGATGCGCGGGTCGAGCGGGCCCAGGAATGGGGTCCCGTCCTAGGATGGGGGATTCGGTGGCCGGCGCACCCGGGACCGGGTCCAGAGGGCAACTCCGACCCCAGCCACGATCACGACCGCGATGCCCGTCAGCAGGTAGTATCCCAAGGCTCCCGGAAGTCCGAGGAATCCGGGGGTCGAAGGCGATGGAGGAGTCGTCGGACTGAACGTCACGTTTTCGAAGACCGCCCGGCCCGACACCGTCACCGAGACCGACGAGGGCGAGGGGGTGTAGGCCGCCTGGGTCTGATAGGTCACCTGGTACGTCCCATTCGGAAGCGCGGTGACGATCGTGTTCGTGATCGAATAGAGCGGAAAGCCCAGCACGCTCACGGACCAATTGGTCCCGCTCGGCAACCCGGTCTCGGTGAATGTCACCGGGTACGCGCCGGGAGGAATCAGGGCGAACGTCACGGTTTGGGTCACGGCGGCGCCCTGGACCGTGACGGTTCCCGAAGCGGGAATGATGAGGTAACCGGCTTGGTTGCCGACGATGAACGGGTACGTTCCGTTCGCCGCATAGAACGTGATCGTCCCGGGCGCGGACGCACTCTGAGAGGTCCCGTGGAAGGTAACCGACCAGTTCGTGCCCGACGGGAGCCCCCGCTCTACGAACGATACCGCGAACTCTCCCCCGGGCGCCGATGTGAAAGTGATCGATTGGCTGACCGCGGAGCCGCGGACAACGAGCGAACCCGAGGAAGGTTGCGGGACGTAGCCGCTCACCGGAGGCACCGAAAAGGAGTAACTTCCGTTCGGGGCCAAGTACGATATCGTCGAGCCTGTCGAGTTCGCAACGTACAGCCGCGGAACGCTCACGCTCCAGCGGGTTCCCGCTGGAAGACCGGATTCCGTGAACTGGAGCGGATACGCCGGCGCAAAGGTAAGGGGAACGACCACATTCTTTCCTTGGACGTTCACCGCTCCGCGCGGGGTCAAGGAGACATACCCCGAAATCAGGGTGCCGTCCTGGAACCCGTAGGTGCCGTTAGTACGTGGGAAACTGAGATTCGAATTGGTCGAGGTGAGGTTGTACTTCCCCGCGAGTTTCACCCACCAGGGCGCCCCGTTCGGAAGTCCCGACTCCTGGAACGTCACGGTATACGGAGCCGAAACGAACGTGACCAAGATCGGCGATATCGGCGCCCCGGTCACGTTCAACGTCCCACTGCCGCCGGAGGTGACGTAGTATCCGGCGAGCGGATCAACCGCGTACGTATAGTTCCCGTTGGGCACGAAGAACTGGAGGTACGGGAGGACGGATCCATTCTCGTACTTGTTGCCGAAGAAGGCCGTCGAGTTGACCCACACCGACCAAAACGTCCCGGCCCTCAACCCGGTCTCATTGAACGTAATCGTGGTCGTCGCTCCGCCGGAAGCCGCTCTCTGCTGGAAAGACGAAACAGCGAGGTGGGGGCGCCGGACGCTGGGGCCCGGGAGGGAGCGGCTCGCCCCGGTGGAAAGAGAGGAAGCGACATGGCTCGCCGAAGGGACGGAGACCACCCCGACGAGGGACAACACGACAACGATGGCGAACACTGCCCCGGCCGAGACCGTACGGCAGCCGGTCCGGAAGGGAAAGCGACCCGTCCGGCGGAGCTTAGCATTCTTCCCGCCCCTATCTGCGGACCCGGCGATCGTGCGTTCCCCTGACTCTCCGAGCTTCGGGATCGGCCCTATATTGTCCACGCCTGGTGATTCGGCTAGAGTTTGAAATCTCTTTTGTGCTGTCCGCCGATCCACCGGTCGTCAGTCCCCTGGAAGAGTTAGTTGACGCATCCGCCGCGAGATCCATAGATCCATTTCGGGAAGCCCCCTTAGAACGATAATCCCGGACCGCAAGATTGTAAGAGCCCGGACACGTCGTTCGCCCCGGCCGCATCCGAAGCGGAGGTGAGCGACTGTCACATCGACTTCCGCTGGCCCCGTCCCCCTGATCGCCACGCTGAGCCCCCAGCCATTCGAATTGGCCGGCAGTCGAACTCCTTTCGCCGCTTACTCGGCGTAAGCAAATGATGCCGTGAACGACATCGCGATAGTCGGCGCCCCTATCGGGATATGCGGCGACCCGACCCAGGACGGCGAATCCACCAGACGTCATTTCCGTCCCCGTGGTGAACGAGAGCGATACCTTCGTCGAGTAAGCGAAACGATCGACCGACGGCGAGCCCAGGAGCGAGCAGCGGAGTGCCTCGGGAGGGAATCCGAATTTCGATCCGGCAAAAGCTGCTCCGCGAGACCGGAGAGAGGCCGAAGGCAACACGCGTCACTTCACGCCACCCTCCCAAGGCCCCGGAGAAGCGAGTCGTGGATTTGCGCGAACCCTTCTCTCTACGCGTGCGGCCACCCACCGTTGCGCTCATCCGTACTTTGGTCCCGTCTCCGGGTCGATTACACTCGCGAGTCTGGGCGTGGGCTTCTGACAAGAGGCTCTAACCGGACCATCGGGCGGAATCGGGTCGAGGGAGGACGTGCCGGTATTGGAAATGGGAGCGAACCTGGTCCACCCCTTACGGCCACGCGGCGAGGATCAGATGGGCGAGGAGCTGAAGCCGCTCGCTCGGCGGTGCGGGGGGGAGCCGTGACTGCACACCGACGAAATGCCGAGTAACTTTCCGCTAAAGACCGGCGGCCGACCATAGGTGGGTTTATCATCTGGGAGGTCGCTACCGTCGCCGAATGGCGGGACAACCCCCGGCGACTCCGTACCCTTCCGCGCCCCCGTCCCCGCCGGAGTATCCCCCGACAAGCGGCGCCCCTCCGACTTGGTCCCCGAATTATCCGCCTCCCGTTTATCCGGGCTCCCCACCTCCGGGATACTCGCCACCGACGCCCAAACCGAAACATACGGGATTGTACGCTGGCATCGGCGCCGTAGTCGTCGTGGTCGTGGTCGTCCTCGGTCTCGGATTCGCGGGCGTGATCCCCGGCTTCCACCTCGGGGGCGGAAGTGGAGGGGGCGGCGGGGGAGGGAAGACGTACACGGTCACGTTCACGGAGAGCGGGCTCCCCGCCGGCACGACTTGGTCTGTGACGTCCGGGACGAGCACACAAAGTTCGACGATGACTACGATTCAGTTCTCTGTCTCGAACGGGAGCTACCCATTTTCGGTGGCCCCGGTGTCGGGCTACACGGCGACCCCTTCGTCGGGTACCGTGGTCGTCTCGGGCGCTCCGGTCAACCAGACGGTCGTCTTTACTCCCTTGGCCCCCGGCCAGTACACGGTAACGTTTACCGAGACGGGATTGCCGAGCGGAACCGCTTGGAGCGTGACCTTGAACAGCGTTCCCCGGAGCTCGACCGCGACTCAGATCGGATTCACCGAGTCGAACGGAACGTACCCGTTCTCGGTGCTCGCGAGCGGCTACACCGCGACTCCTGCGAGCGGGAACGTAATCGTCTCGGGGGCGAGCGTGACCCAGGCCATCACCTTCTCGAGCGCTCCCCCGTCATCGTCGGTCGATTCGGCGCAGGCACTTTCGTCAGCGACCGCAGCCATCAGCGGCTATCAATCGCAGAACTGGGTACCGAGCCTGGAGTTGGGCTGGCAAGCCACCAGTGGATTGCGACTTCCGCTGAATAGCACCTCGAACTGTACCTATGCTGGGGTTCCCACCGTCTTCATCCCGAAGTATACCGGTAATTTCCTCACCGGAACCTCGCCGTTCTGGTACGTGGAATACAACGCCACCACCACGTCCGATCTGGCGGCGTTCGTCGCCGTGGTGAACGGTACCGCGAGCATTCTTGGAACAATGACCGGTTCGAAGTGCATCATCCTGGGCTCGGGGTACTCCCTGAATGCGGTGAGCCTTCTCACCTCCGTGCAAGCGGTCAATTTGGCGAACAGCAACGGAAACGTCACGCAGTTCCTGACCGCCCATCCCCCGACCACCGCGGTGATGGTCGTCGCCAGCGCCAATATGGGCGGCACGGTCGCTTACTACTGGACGATGGCGTGGGAAAGCTGTAGCGTCTCGACCGGGCCCATCTTGGATGTAAGCATCAACGCCGTCTCGGGCTCCGTCCTCTATCGACAGGTCTTCCACTGCTAGCGCCACCACCCAGCAACCCGGGGCCGACCGAGACCCCCTTGCCGCTTCGACGAGGGGCCGCCCGGTCGGCGAGGCCCGAAGTCGCTTCGTCAAGTAGGGCCCGGGCCGGCCGGTGACTCACCCCTTCGAGGAACGCCCTCCTCCCCGCCGAAGCCCGGAGGACCTTCATCCGGCCTAGTTTAAGCTCGTCTCTCAAGTCGACCATTCGTCCCTCGGCCGATGGCGAGTGACGTGAGGGTCCAGCGCCAGTCGTGTGAGCTGGACGCTGACCAGACGAGTGTACCGCCGTTGATCGACCCGGGCCCCCAACCCCAGATGGCTCAACAGAAGGGCGAGGATCTCTCGCGCCGTGCGCCGGAACGCCTTCCCCCAGCGGATCGGGGGATACCGAGGGCGAAGCTCCGGGGGCTGCCGGGCGCGCACTAGGTTGTGCAACCGACGGCTCGCCACCAGCGTCAGCAACGCCGACCAGATCAGCGCCTCCACCACCTCGACCTTGGTCGTCCGGAACTTGTCGAGCGCGTAGCTCGACTTCATTTCTTTGAATGTCAGTTCGATCTCCCACCTCAGAGAATACAGGGTCGCCACCTCCTCCGCGCTCAGCCGCTCGGGGGCGATGTTGGTCAGGTAGACGTGGTACTTCCTCGCCTCCCCGTTCCACACCGCCACCAGACGGCAGACGAAGGTGTCCGAAGAGCTTCGACCGTTGTAGGCCCGCTTCTTGAACGAGAGCTCCACCTCGGCGTCCAACACCTCGCGCTGGAGACGAGGCGCCACCTCGCTCCATCGCTGGCCCGCGAGATCGATGGCCTGGCCCCGATGGACCTTCAGCGAGCGCACGAAGACCGGGTCGGCGCTCGCCTTGAGGCGGCTCACAAAGAACCCGCCATGCTCGTCGATCTTGGCGAAGAGACGATGCGCGTAGTAGCCGAGATCGGCGAGGAGGATCCGTCCCTTCACCCACGGCCCGAGCCGCAGGCCCTTCACGTCGGCGGTCCGCTCGCCGACCAGTGCCACGCTCTTCGGACCGTTCGCGGTGACGCTCACCAGCGTGTCGACCTTGACCCCGGCGGCGACCTTGCGCGAGCGAGTAGCGGGGAACTTCGTGGCCAGGCTTGCGTGGAGGCGGACCACGCTGGAGTCCTTGATGACCACGTCCTGGACAAATGCCTTGAGCCGAGGGTCCAACTCCCGCCCGGGCTCTTGGGGCAGGTTGGCAATCGCGACCTCCAAGCATCGTCGGAGGAAGGCGGAGAGCTTGGGGGTGAAGCGGAGGTAGTAGGAGGCGTAGGCGATCTCCTCGAGCTCGGAGGAGCGGACGTAGGCGACGCGGAGCTCCTCGAGGAACCGATGGAGCTGGACCCCGAAGTCGAGGACGAGGGTCCAGAGGAAGGCAACGGGGTCGATCTTGCGCTCCCGCACCACGAAGCCGGTCTCTCGCGCGATCTGGCGGATCGTGTCGGTCGGGAGGAGGCGGGTCAAGCTCTCCTCGATAGTCCCGGGTTCGAGGTGGTTGGGCAACGGGCTCTTCCGATGGTATCGCAGTTCGGACTCGGGCTTGCGGCGCGTCATCCCTCTCGTGTGGGTGCCGAGGGAAGAACCCCATCGGTTCCATGGGAAAGGGGCTACGGGGATAGGGCGGGGGTGTGGGGGGCTAAACTAGAGCCCGATGGGAGGACCTTCGAGCCCGAACGCGCGAGACCCCCCGCGACCAACGGCGGGAGGAGTCGGAGAACGGGTTCCCCTCAGGGACCGCGGGCGGACACGGCCGGCTACGCTCGCTTCACGGCTTGGACGAGCGCCCCGATGACGGCCGCGGCATCGCCGTAGAGCATCCGGCAGTTGTCGCGGTAGAACAGCTCGTTCTCGATCCCCGCGAACCCTTTCCCCTGCCCGCGCTTAACGACCAGCACGTTGTGCGCGCGGTCGACGTCGAGGATCGGCATCCCGTACAGCGCGCTCCCCTCCCGGCGAGCCGCTGGGTTGACGACATCGTTCGCCCCGATAACGAGCACCACGTCGGTCGCGGGGAACTCGGCGTTGATCTCGTCCCGGTCGAAGAGGTGGTCGTACGGCACCCCCGCCTCCGCCAGCAGGACGTTCATGTGGCCGGGCATCCGTCCCGCCACGGGGTGGATCGCGAACTTCACGCCGACCCCCTTCGCCTCGAGCGCGTCGACGAGCTCCTTGACCTTCTGCTGGGCCTGCGCGACGGCCATCCCGTAGCCGGGGGCGATCACGACCTGGCCGGCGTAGGCCAAAAGCGAGGCGGCGTCGTCGATGTCGATCGTTTTCATTGAACCCTGGACCGAGCCCGCCGACTCCTCAGTCGCCCCGAACGCGCCGAACAGCACGTTCGAGACGCTGCGGTTCATCGCCTTCGCCATCAGGAGCGTGAGGAGCGTCCCGGCCGCCCCGACCAGGATCCCCGCCACGATCATCGCGTCGTTGGAGAGCGAGAAGCCGTCCATCGCCACGGCGATCCCCGTGAGCGCGTTGAACAGCGAGATCGCGACCGGCATGTCGGCCCCCCCAATCGGCAGGGTGAGCAGGACCCCGTACAGCAGGACGAGGACGAAGAACGGGAGCAGCCAGAACGACGTGGCGGTGAGGACCGCATAGACGCCGAAGAAGACGCCGACGACGAGCACGGCGAGGCTCGACACGGACTGGCCGGGGTAGACGATCGGCTTCTGGCGCATCCACCCCTGGAGCTTGAAGAACGCGATCGCGCTGCCCGTGAACGAGGTCGCGCCGATCACCGCGCCCGCGACGCTGAGCCCGTCGGTGCCCGAGGTGCCGAGGAGCGCGACCGCGGCGATGGCGGCCGCCGCACCGCCGCCCATCCCGTTGTAGATCGCGACCATCTGCGGCATCGCTGTCATCCGGACCACCTTCGCGGCGTACCAGCCGAGCCCGCCCCCGATCGCGAGCGCCGCCGCCATCAGCACGAGGTTGGTGAGCGCCGGCGTTCCCGCGACGCCGAGGATCGCGGACGTCGACGGAACGAACAGGGCCGCGATTGTTGCCGCGACGGCGAACAGCATCCCGCCCCCGGCGATGACGATCCCGACGCGCGCGGTGCGCGGCGAGCTCATCGCCTTCAGGCCGAAGATGAAGACGATGACCGCGACGAGGTAGACCGGGTCGATGAAATCGATCACGGCGCGGAACCTCCCTTGCCGCCCTTTGAGCGGTCGAACATCGCGAGGATGCGCTCCGTGACGGCGTAGCCGCCCGTCACGTTGAGCGCCCCCATCACCACCGCGAGGAATCCGATCGTCTGCTGGAGCGGCCCTTGGGCGACGGCGAGCGCGATCAGCGCCCCCACCAGCACGATGCCGTGGACGAAATTCGACCCGCTCATGAGCGGGGTGTGCAGCAGTACGGGAACGCGGCTGATCACTTCGTAGCCGAGGAAGGCGGAGAGGACCGCGACGAAAAGCGCCTCGTAGAGGTTCATCGCCTACCGTCCCTCCAGGAGCTTCGCGGTCGGGGCGTGACGGACCTCGCCCGCCGTCACGAGCAGGCTCGCCGTCAGGATCTCGTCCGTGTACTCGGTCACGAGCCGGCCGTCCTTCCCGATCAGGAGTTCGAGGAACGCCTGCACGTTGCGCGCGAACATCTGGCTCGCGTGGTAGGCCAGCTGGCTCGGAAGGTGGAGCGGGCCGACGATCGTGACGTCCCCGACCCGCACGGTCTCTCCCGGCCGGGTGAGCTCACAGTTGCCGCCGGACTCCGCGGCGAGGTCGACGAGGACCGCTCCCGGTCGCATGCGAGCGACCATCGCCGCGCTGACGAGGAGCGGAGCGCGCCGGCCGGGAATCGCGGCGGTCGTGATGATCACGTCCGCTTCGGCCACGGCCCGAGCGACCATCTCTTGCTCCTTCGCCTTCTCTTCGGCCGTGAGCTCCCGGGCGTAGCCCCCCTGACCCTCGGCGTTGATCTCGAGCTCGAGGAACTTCGCTCCGAGGCTGCGGACCTGCTCGCCGGCGGCGCGACGGACGTCGTACGCCTCGACGATCGCCCCGAGCCGGCGGGCGGTCGCGATCGCCATGAGCCCGGCGACGCCGGCCCCGAGCACGAGGACCTTGGCGGGGCGGATCGTCCCGGCCGCCGTCGTCAGCATCGGGAGGAACTTGGGGGCCCGCTCGGCTCCGATCAGCATCGCCTTGTAGCCCGCGACCGTCGCCTGGCTCGACAGGACGTCCATCCCCTGCGCGCGGGTGATCCGGGGGATGAGGTCGAGCGAGAACGCCGTCACTCGGCGCTTCGCGAGCGCCGCGACTTCGTCGAGAAACCGGTGCGGAGTGAGCAGCCCGACGACGACGGTGCCCTCCGGGAGGGCGTCGATTTCGGCCCGGGTCGGCATCCCGACCCGCACGACGACCTCGGCGTCGCGATACAGCTCGCCCGACGAGGCGACCACGCGAGCGCCGACCTCCGAAAAGAGGCGGTCGGGATATCCGCTCGCGTCGCCCGCCCGGGTCTCGACCGCGACGTCGTGGCCGGCCTTGACGAGCCGACGGGCGATCTCCGGTACGAGGGCCACGCGGCGCTCGCCGTCCGCGGTCTCTCGGGGAACTCGCAAGCGAACGCCCATGCTCAATCGGCGCCCTCGAACGAGCAGAGATTATACGGTTGCCGCCTCCGGGCCGGCGGCGGGCCGTGCGTGGGCCGTCGACCGGGTTCCTCGATGACCGAACGGGACGATGTCGTCGTGGTCGGCGGGGGGATCGTCGGGTTGGCCACCGCCTGGACCGTGGCGCAGCAACGGTCCGAGGCGCGCGTGACCGTCCTCGAAAAGGAGGCGGCGGTCGGGGCGCACCAGACCGGCCACAACAGCGGAGTGATCCATTCGGGCGCCTACTACCGGCCGGGCTCGGTCAAGGCCCGAACGTGCCGGCGGGGACGCGAACTCCTCCTCAAGTTCCTGGCGGAGCGCCGGCTTCCGTATCGGATCGTCGGAAAGCTGATCGTCGCGGCCGCGCCGGCGGAGCTGCCGGCGCTCGAGCAGATCCGCCGGCGCGCCGAGAAGAACGGGGTCGCCGGGGTCCGGTTGGTCACGGCCGACGAGCTCCGAACGCTCGAGCCCGAGGTCGCGGGCGTCGCCGCGCTGGAGGTCCCGACCGCGGGGATCACCGACTACGCCGAGGTCGCCCGGGCCCTCGCGCGCGATCTATCCACCCGCGGGCACCTCGTGCGCGTCGGCGCCGAAGTGACCGGCGTGACCGCCGACCGCGACGGGGTGACGGTCAGGCTCGCGGACGGCGGGACGGTTCGGGCCCGCTACCTCATCAACTGCGCGGGGCTCGACTCGGACCGGGTCGCGCGCTGTTCCGGCCTCGACCCGCCCGTTCGGATCGTGCCGTTCCGGGGCGAGTACTACTGGGTGCGGGCGGCGCGTCGTCTGGGACTCACCCGGCTGATCTACCCGGTCCCCGACCCGGGTCTACCGTTTCTCGGCGTCCACCTCACCCTGACGATCACCGGGCGCATCGAGGCCGGGCCGAACGCCGTGCTCGCCCTCGCTCGCGAAGGGTATCGCCGCGGCACGATCTCCCTGCGCGATCTCTGGGAGACGGCGAGCTGGCCGGGGAGCGTTCGCCTCGCCCGGCGCCTGTTCGGCACGGGGAGCTACGAGTTCCTCCGCTCGAGGAGCCGCGGGTGGTTCGCCCGCGACCTCGCTCGCCTCGTCCCGTCGCTCACGGCGGACGACCTCGAACCGGGCGGCGCGGGCGTCCGCGCCCAGGCCGTCGACCGCCGGGGAGCGCTCGTGGACGACTTCGTCATCGTCAACGGCCCGCGGATGACGCACGTGCTGAACGCGCCGTCCCCGGCCGCGACGTCGTCGTTCGGCCTGGCCGAGGAGATCGTCCGCGGTCTACCGGCCGAGCCCGCCTGACGATCCGCCCCGCGCCCGCGCAATCGACCGGTCAAACTTTGGCGAGGTGGCCGATCTTCACCGTCGACGGGAGCTGGCGAAGGTGGATCGAGATGACGAACGCCCAGATCAGGACCGGATAGACGACGATCCGTTCGAGGCCGCCCGGTCCGAGCGGACCCCAGTACTGGGGCAGGTAGAGCGCGAGCGCGACCAGGGTGATCACGCCGAGCAGGAACGTGAAGAAGCGGAACCCCTGCCAGCGGGTATCTCGCAGCATCGTCCCGCTGAGCAGCACCATCGCGAGGCCGGACGGCAAGAAGACCAGCAGCGACGCGAGACCGTGGATCCCTCCGTTCACGTTCTCGGGAAAGACCCCGACGCCGATCGCCGCGATCGACGCCACCAAGAGCAGCGCAAGGCCCGCGAGCCGAAGGAGTCCCGGCTTGAACGCTCCCCAGATCATGAGGACGCCGAAGAACGACAGGACCCCGAGCGCGATGATCGAGCCGTTGAAGACGAAGTACCACGGGGAGGTCGACGTGTTGCCGAGGTCGCTGATGTAGTTACCGGTGAGGCTGTAGCCAGGATACTTGAGCTGGGTGAGGGCCATCCCGACGATCACGAACTGCACCACGCCGACGAGGAGCACGATCGCCCCCGAATGCACCGGCGGATTCACCATCGGTCCTTGGGCGTGGCGGGGGGGGCTCGGCGTCGTTTCCATGACCTTCGAGCGGCCGCTCGGCCGCGGGTGGACGGACGAGGCGCGATGGGTCGCTTAAAGGTGAGCTTCGACCCGAAGACCCCCCGAAGCGGCCGAATGGGAGGAGAAGATCGGTGCGAAAGTTACCGCCCCTTCGGGGTCTTGCCGGCCGGCTTACCCTTCGGCGAGGACGGAGCGGGCGCTCGCGACTCGCTGTAGCCGCACCGGCCGCAGGCGCGGCGGTTGGCGTGCTCCGCCAAGAAAACGCCAGGACCGCACTTCGGGCAGAACGCGTGCGAACGGGTGAGGGTGTCGCCCTTCAGTTCGTACAAGCCGATTCGGGCCTTCGCCACGGCCGCTCACGCCCCCGATGCCGGCGCCTTCGCCGGAGGGCTCGGGGGAGCGGCGTCGGCCGACGGCGCCGGGGCCGCGGCGGCCGATTCGCTTCCCGGCTTTGCCGCCTTCGTCTTCAGCCCGTTGCGGAGGAGGATGTGCTCGCGGACGACCTCGAGAGCGACGTCCTTCGTCTCGTAGACCATCGCCTCGCCGACGGTTCGGGCGGTCCCGAACTTCGCCGCCATCCGTTCGATCACGATGCGGTCGGAGGGGACGTTGAGCGTCTGGGCGAGCGCCGCGCGGACCTCCGCGCGCGTCGGGGTCGGCTTCGAGGCGTGGTTGACCGCGAACTGAACCTCGCTGCGCTTCAACAGCGGGTTCGAGCGCCGGTCGGTCAGTTCAATCTCCATGCGAAGCCGTCTTCGTTTCCATCTGGGCGATGAGCTTGGTCACGCGATCCTTGGCCGCGCCGTCGACGCGAACGAAGGAGACCCCCTCACCCGGGATGCCGTATATAACGGTGGCCCCGAGCGGAAGCGATTCGACCAGCGCGAGCGAGCCGAGGTCGTCTTCCCCGTCGACTTCGACGAGGCCGCCTCCCGAACCGACGAGCGATCGGACCGCCGTCCGCAGCGCCCACGTGAGCTCGCCCGCCGGGTTCGCGACCCGGACCGTCCGACGGGCCGCGAGGGGGGCGAACCGGGCCGGATCGATCGTCTCCGATCGTCGTGTCTTGTAGTCGACGATCCCGACCAGCGGGAGCCGGCCGACCTCGATTGCCCGGGCGGTCACGAGGTCGCCGCACGCGCCGAAGACGCCGAGGCGCCGGAGCGCGGCGTTCGCCGCCGCTCCGCGGTAGACCGGGCCGTAGCGGGCGGCGAGCGCGGGCCGCAGCGTCTCGGGAACCACCCGATCCGCCGTGTCACTTGACGCGGAGCGCGTAGCGTCCCGCGGCATGGATCCCCATCCTCCGGGCGATCTCGGACTTCTCGGGGTCGATGACGACGAGGTATCCCTGCCACTCTCGGGAGGTCTCCCCGCCGCAGCGCGGGCACTTCGCTTGGTCGGTGATCGACGAGCAGCTCTTGCAGGCCTTCAGGTTGATCATGACGCCGCCTTCGACGGGGCGGCCGCGGCCGGCTTCGCCGCCGTCTCCTTCTTCGGAGCCTTCTTCGCACCGCCGCGCTCGTCGGCCTTCTTGTGGGCGTCCTCGATCCACTCAAGCCGACCGAGCCCGGGCTGGCGCATCGTGAGCCCGATGCGGCTGTCCCGCGGGGAGATCTCCGAAAGGGAGAGCGACACGACGCGGGCGCGGACCTTGTAGCCGACCTTCAGGTCGCGCTTGGACTCGACGCCGACCAGCCGCTGGTTGTGCTCGTCGATGTTGACCCGGTCGTCCATCACCTGCGAGACGTGGAGGAGGCCGTCCAGCGGGCCGAAGCGGACGAACGCCCCGAACTTTCGGATCTCGACCACCGCGCCCTCGACGACCTCCTGGATCTCGGCCCGGGAGAGCAGGGCCTCGTACTCGACCTCCTGGTAGACGCCGCCGTCGCCGTGGATGATATGCCCCTCCCCCTTCGGGGTGACGTCGCGGATCAGGACGACCAAGTTCTGGCCATCGACGAGCTTCCCTTCGAACTGCTGCTGGGCGAGCTCGGTGAGAGTGGTCGACAGCTCGGCGCCGAGGCGCTCGGGCGGGATCCGAACGACATCGTGCCGACGGTCCAGATAATACATAGCGCGGTGCGAGCGGGGCCGTCTATATGGTGTTTTCCCGACGACGGCTACGCGGCTCGGGGCGGCGGGAGGCCGAGCGCCCGGTCGGTCTGGGCGATCGACGCCGGGCCGTCCTTCGCCGCGTCGAAGACGGCCCGGATCGCGTCGATGTTCTCCGGCACGACGATCGACTCCTGATGGATCGCCTGGAAGAAGTACAGGTCCCGCCCCTCGAGGCGGAGCCCGTCCTCCCAGACGACGTTCTCCATCATGTCGTTGTGGCCGATCCCCCGGTCGCGAGCGTACTCCATCACCTGCGGCGTGCCGTCGACGTGTTCCCAGCGGGCGAACAGGTGGAACCGCGGCGTCGCTCGGAGCGCGTCCAACACCTCCGCGGGCCCGGACGGCGCGCGCTCGAGACGAAGGTGGTTCACGTGAACGTGCATGAGCGTCGTCGGGACGACGACCGCGGTCGTCGCGATCGGCAGGCCCGGAAAGATCGTCTGGACGTCCGGTCCGTGGTGGGACGGCAATTGGAACGTCGGAAGGATCCCGTTGATCGGCCCCCGCTTCGTCTCCGCCGGGTCGCTCGCCCGGCGCACGAGGGTGACTTCCCAGTGCTCGACTCCCCAGCGGGCCCGGAAGACCGCCGCCGCCCGGGCGAGCCCGGTCGTGTTGCAGCTCACGACGCGCAGCGAGCGCTTTCCGCGGCAGGCGTCGTAGTTGCCGAGCGCGTTGAACGACGCCTCGGCGACGTTCGCCTTCTCCCCGCCCTGGAAGATGACGGGCTTGCCCGCGCGCGCGTAGATCGCCCGATTCTCGGCCCCGACCTTGTCCGGCGCGGCATCGACGACGATGTCGGCGTCCCGGAGCAGGTCGTCCAGCCCCCCGGCGACGGGGAGCCCGGCCGCCTCGAACTCGTCCCGGGAGCCGCCGCCGGTCACGTACAGGCGGTAGCCCTTCTCCACCGCGCGGCGGGCTTCGAAGCTCGGACGGGTCTTCGCCACGCCGACCAGGGTCATGTCCGATTGGCGGTTCACGGCGTCGGCGACCCGCTTGCCGATCGTCCCGTATCCGTTCACCGCGACGCGGATGCGCATGGCTCGGGACCCGGCGCACCGGCCGGGGGGCTTTAGGGTTGCGTCGCCCCGCGCGGGCTCGCCGATCCGAGCGCGCAGGCACCGGGTAGAAATACCGGGAAGGCGGAGGGGAGACGACGATGGCCCGGGACGGCCCGAGACTCACGGTCTTCGACGGTCACGACACGATCGGCGGCACGAAGATCCGGCTCGAGCAGGGAGCGGTCGAGCTCCTGCTCGACTTCGGCACGAACTACCGACGGATGAACCAGCTGTACGAAGAGTTCGTGCAGCCGCGACCGGCGCGGGGCCTCGTCGACTGGGTCGAGACCGGACTGCTCCCGAAGGTGCGGGGGTTGTACCGACCGGACATCTTCCCGGGGTTCGACTACCCGCACGGAGACCGCGACTGGCCACCCGGGCACGCGTCCGCGGTCCTCGTCTCCCACGGTCATCTCGACCACGTGGGAGGGATCGCCTTTCTCCACCCCGACATCCCCATCGTGGCGACGCCCACGACGGCCGCGTTGGTGCGCGCTTGGCAGGAGAGCGGGATGGCCAGCCTCCTCCCGAACGAGATCGCGTTCTACACGCCCCGGATCCCCCGCGCTCCGGCCGACGGCCGCGCCACGGGCCGCGCCGCCCAATTGCTCGAATCGTCCGCCAACGGAGCGCGCGCCCGCGCGTTCGCGACCTTGGAGGAGACGCCGGCCGACCTCGCGTCGATCCTCGCGACGTCCCCGTACTCCCCCTCGAACAAGTCGTTCGACGCCCAGCCGCCGAGCCGGGCGCCCCAGCGCTGGGACGGGATGGAGCTCCGCTGGCACACCGTCGATCACTCGGTCTACGGAGCGGTGGGGTACCTCCTGAGCACCGACGGCGGGGCGGTCGGCTACACCGGGGACCTGAGGTTTCACGGCGAACGGGGACGGGAGACCGGCCGGTTCGCCGACCTCCTCGCCCGCGAAGCGTCCGACCTCACGCTCGTGACGGAGGGCACCCGCCTCCAGCCGAGGGGAGCGACCGCGGTCCAGCGCCGGATCACGGAAGACGACGTCGAGCGGAACTGCCGGCGGAAGGTCGAGGCGTACGCGGGCAAGCTCGTCGTCGCCGACTTTGGGCCCCGGAATGTGGAGCGATTGCGACGGTTCCGACGCGTCGCGCTCGATACCGGCCGCCAGCTCGTGCTGACCCCGAAGGACGCCTACCTCCTCCACCTCTTGCACGCCGCCGACCCGACCGTGGAGCTCGACCTCTCCGCGGGGGGAATGCGGATCTTGGAAGAACCGACCTCGGAGACGAAACGCTGGCGGCGATTCGTACGCGACGCGTTCTTTTCCGCGCTGCTCGCCCCGCAAGAGATCGCCCGGTCGCCGGGCCATTGGATCGTCTGCTTCAGCTTCTTCGACTGCAACGACCTGGTCGACCTGCGGGCCGCGACGCCCGGCGGCCTCTGGCTGTACTCATCGAGCGAATCCCACGGCGAAGAGCAGGAGTTCGACTTCCGCCGGTTGCAGGCGTGGATCCGCTGGGCGCGCATGGACCAGGTCGGCTTCCGCCACTTGCGGGACAACGCCGGCGTCGAGCGGCTCCGGTTCGACCATCCCGACGACGTCGGCTACCACGCGAGCGGGCACGCGACCCACGACGAGCTCCTCGACTTCATCGCGACCGTCGGACCGAAATCGATCGTGCCGGTGCACACCGAGCAGCGCGCCGACCGCCTCGAGGAGCTCCTGCGCGCCCGCGGCGTACGGACGAACGTGCTCCCCGTGCGACCGGGGGAGCCGATCGCGCTGTAGCCGAGGCGAGCGCCCGGGGCGAAGGTGATTAACCCCGCCCCGTTCGCCCCCGCGATGCAGTTCGAGCTGACCGACGAAGAGCGGGCGTTCCAGGACGCCGTTCGCCGCTTCGGCGACCGCGTGCTTCGGCCGAACGAACGGCGGATCGACGGGCAAGGCCGCATCCCGGACGAGGTGATCGCCGGGATGGCCGAACTCGGTCTTCTCGCGATGCCGGTGCCGTCCGAGTACGGCGGGATGGGCGCGTCCGCCGTCCTGACCGAGCTCGCCGCCGAGGAGGTCGGACGGGGCGACTCCTCGATGGCGACCGCGGTCTTCTTCCTCCTGGAGGCTGGGTGGGGCCGGATCTTCGCCCGGTACGGGACCGAGGAGGCCAAGCGCGAGGTCCTGCCGGCCGTCTGCCGCGGCCGGGCGTTCCTGGGGATCGCGACGACCGAGCCGACCGGCGGGAGCGATCTCGCCCACCTCCGCACCACGTCGCGCAAGAGCGCGGACGGGTTCACGGTCCGGGGCGAGAAGGCGTTCCTCTCCGGGGTCGAGGAGGCCCGACGGATGGGCGGCGGCCACCTCACCCTGACGCGGGCCGAAGAGGGGGGGTTTCGATTTCTCTACGTCCCCACGAACGGCCCGGGGCGCTCGACCCAGCGGTTCGAGAACATGGGACGGATGGGGATCTCCACCGGGGCGATCACCTACACGGACGCGCCGGTGCCCGCGCACTACCTCATCGGCGCCGACGGCGAAGGCTTCGGCCGTGCGATGGAAGGGTTCACCGTGGCTCGGACGTTCGTGAGCGCTGCGTGCGTCGGCGCCGCGGAGCGCGCGCTCGAAACCGGGATGCGCCACATCAAGGAACGGACGGTCTTTGGCCGACCGCTCGGCAAGTTCGAGGGGATCCAGTTCGAGCTCGCCGACCTGTACGCCCAGCTCGAAGCGGTCAAGTGGCAGTGCCGACGGGCGGCGTGGCTCATCGACACGTACCTCGACCGCGGCGGCGCCGCGCAGCGGAGCGAGATCGAGCGGACCGTCGCGGCCGTGAAGCTCACGGCACCGCCGCTCGCGTTCGAGTGCGTGAAGCGGGTGATGATGTGGTTCGGGGCGGCCGGCTACACGAAGGACGTCGGCCTCGAGCTCGGCTTGAGGGGCGTGACGTCGTACTTGGTCGGGGCGGAAGGCGGGCTCAACGTCATGCGGATGATCCTCGGGCGCGAGCTCCTCGGCCGAGAGTTCCTCCCGTACAAGTGAGGGCCCCCATGCCGGCGCGCCCCACGGAGACCCGGGAGCGCCGGTTCCACCGCTGGCTGGTGCGCCACCTCCCGTCGGCGCGGCGCGGCTGGCTCCCTCTCGGCGACGATGCGGCCGCCCTTCTCCCGCCCCGGCGCGCGGTCGCGCTCCTCACGTGCGATGCGCTGGTGGAAGGCTGGCACTTCCTCCCGGACGATCCCCCCGAAGCGGTCGGCGCGGCCGCGGTGAACGTCAGCCTCTCCGACCTGGCGGCGAAGGGCGGAACCCCGGCGGCGATCCTGTGGGCGCTCTTGCTCGACCCGCGTCGGCCGGACCGCTGGGCGAAGGCGGCGGCCGTCGGCGCCGACCGGGCGGCGCGGCGGGCCGGCGCCGCCCTGGTGGGCGGCGACACCAAGGCCTCGGGCGTCACGGCCCTCGTCACGACGGCGGTCGGTTGGGGGGACGGGCGTCGCCTGGCGCCGCGCGGGGGAGGCCGCGCGGGCGACCTCCTCGTGACGACGGGCACGGTCGGCCGCGGCGGGTTCCATACGTTCGACCCGCACCGGGCCGATCGCCCGTCGGCCCGCGCGGCATCGCTCACAATCGAGCCGCGGCTGCGCGAAGGGCGCGCGCTCGTCCGGTTCGCCCACGCGATGCTCGACACTTCAGATGGGCTCGCCGAGGCGGCCGCGCTCCTCGCGTCGTCGTCGGGCCTGCGCGCGGAGATCGAGGCCGAACGCATCCCGTGGTACCCGCCCCTGAGACGGAGATACCCCGCGTCGGCCCGACGGTGGGCCGTCGGCGTCTACGGCGGGGACTACGAACTGTTGGCGAGCCTCCCGCCGGCGCGCTTCGGGGAGGCGGACGCCGCCGTACGGGCGGTCGGTGGGCGGCTCACGGCGATCGGGCGGCTGATCCGCGGACAGGGGGTCTCGCTGATCGACCACGGCCGGCGGCAGCCGATGCCGAGATCGTCGTGGGACCCGTTCCGCTCCCGTCCTCCTCGATGAGCGGCGCTCGGGCGTCGACGACCGACGGCCGTGCGGCGGCGTGGCAGTCCCACGTTAGGCCTAAGTAGGCTCGACAAGGTCGGGGCGCATCCTCGACCGAGGGGGAAAGATGCCAAGCAACGGTGCCAGTGCGAACCCGTTCGAGACGGCGAAGCAGCAGATCGACATCGTGGCCGATTTGATCGGGATCGACGCGGGCCTCCGCGCCGTGCTCAAGGCGCCGAAGCGCGAGCTGACAGTCAATTTCCCGGTCCGGATGGACGACGGGTCGTACCGGGTCTTCACGGGCTACCGCGTGCAGTACAGCATGGCCCGGGGACCGACGAAGGGCGGGATCCGCTACCACCCGCAAGTGACGCTCGACGAGGTCCGAGCGCTCGCGGCGTGGATGACGTGGAAGTGCGCCGTCGTCAACATCCCGTACGGCGGCGGCAAGGGCGGTGTGGTCTGCGACCCGAAGAAGATGAGCCACGGCGAGCTCGAACGGCTGACGCGCCGCTACGCGAGCGAGATCGCGCCGATCATCGGCCCCGAGATGGACATCCCCGCGCCGGACGTCTATACCGACGCCCAGACGATGGCGTGGATCATGGACACCTACTCGATGCAGAAGGGCTACTCCGTGCCGGGCGTGGTGACGGGTAAGCCGATCAGCCTCGGCGGCAGCGAGGGCCGCGGCGAAGCGACCGGCCGCGGCTGCGCGTACGTCATCCGCGAGGCCGCGCCGCACGCCGGCGTCCGCCTGAAAGGGGCGAGCGTCGCGGTCCAGGGATTCGGCAACGCGGGCAGCGTGGCCGCCAAGCTCCTCCACGACGAACAGGGCGCGAAGATCGTGGCGGTCTCCGACTCGCGCGGGGGCGTCTACCACGCCGACGGGCTCAACCCGCACGCGCTCGAAGAGCACAAGCGCAAGACCGGCTCCGTGGTCGGCTTTCCCGGTTCGAAGCCGATCTCGAACGAGGAGCTGCTCGAGACGAAGTGCGACGTGCTGGTCCCGGCCGCGCTGGAAAACCAGCTCACCGAGCGCAACGCGGGCAACGTCCAGGCGAAGCTCGTCGCCGAGGCGGCGAACGGCCCGACCCTGCCGGCCGCGGACCGGATCCTGTTCGAAAGGGGCGTCACAGTCCTCCCGGACATCCTCGCGAACGCGGGCGGCGTGACCGTGAGCTACTTTGAGTGGGCGCAGGACATCCAAGGATTCTTCTGGCCGCTGGCCGAGGTCAACCACCGGCTCGAGCAGGTGATGGTCCGCTCGTACGCGGACGTCCACCGGATCGCGACGGAGCACCGGGTCCACAACCGGACCGGCGCCTATGTCCTCGCGATCCAGCGGGTCGTCGACGCGATCCGGATCCGGGGGATCTACCCGTAATCGGCCGCCCCCCACCGCTCCGTCGATGGCCGACCCGCTCCCCCGCTGCCGCCTCGCCTCGTGGGGAGAGGTCGACGCCTGGGCCGAGACGCTGAGCGGGAAGATACGTCGGCGTCATCGGACGTACGACACGCTCGTCGGACTCACCCGCGGCGGCTGGGTGCCGGCCCGCCTGCTCTCCGACCGCCTCGGGGTCAAGCGGATCGTCTCCCTGCGCGCCCAGCACTGGGGCGTGACGGCGACGCCGAGCGGTTCGGCCGAGATCACCGAGGAGCTGAGCGGCCCGGTCGCGAATGAGCGCGTTCTCGTCGTGGACGATATCACCGACACCGGGGAGAGCCTGCGGCTCGCCACCGACCACGTCCGCGCCCAGGGGCCGGCGCAACTCGACAGCGCGGCGTTCCTTCATATCGGCCACTCGGGGTTCCGGCCGGACTTCTACGCCGAGCGGATCCCGAAGCGGTCGTGGGTGTGGGTCATCTTCCCGTGGAACTATTGGGAAGACCTCCGCACGCTCGCCGCGCGCGCCGCCGAATCCGATCCGCGCCTGGCGAAGGTCGTCGAGCGGCTGCGCGAGGGGACGGGGGTGCGGTTTCCCCGCGCGGACGTCGCGCGAGCGCTCGCGGAATTCTCCCGCTGAGCGGGCGCTCGCCTCCGCGGAACGCGCCCGATTCAACGACGGGTCGACGCCGACCGAGCCGCCGGCCGAGCCGCGTCAGCTGGAGGCGGGGTCGCTCGCGGGGCTCCCCCGCCCGGCCCGGAACCGCTGCTGGAGGAAGCTCGCCCCGATGATCAGGCCAAAGCCGGCGACCAGGAAGATCAGGAGGAGCGGCAGCGTGTAGCCGGTCTGGACGCTGTCGAGGTACTTCGCGATGAAGAGGACGCTGTAGCTCACGAAGCCGATTCCGACGATCGACGCGGTGGCGACGACCCAGCTCCGCGGGAACCGGCGATTCCAGAGGAACCGGCGCAGGGCCCGGCCCGCTTCCCAGACGACGCCCCCGAGGATCCACCAGAACAGCCCGTTGACGAGGAACGTGATCACGGAAATGAAGAGGGACGCCGACCGGATCGACGTGAGGTAGCCGTTGTACCCGGTCAGGAAGCCGACGCCGACGAGCGCGACCGAGAACAGCCCGAAGCCGAAGGCGATCGACCCTTGCCGGACGTCCGTCGAGGCGCTCCGGACGGCATCGATGATCATCTCGTCGATGTCGAACGTCCAGAAGACGAGGTAGATGCCGAGAAGGATCGACAGGGCGACGAGCCCCCAGAGCAAAACCCCGCCCGCCGCGGTGATCCCGAGGAGGAGCAGGACGATCGCGACCGGCAGGATCGTCTTCGCCCGGAGCTTCGGATCCTTGAGCGCCCGGACGACGGTATAGTACGTCGATTCGATGTTGGCGTTCTGGCGGACATAGACGCGGCGGACGCCGTCGATCTTCAGGCGCGAGGAGATGAGGGGGAAGATGAACTCGTCCTCCGCGCCGTCGCTGACGAGATGCGCGCTCGTCACCGCGAGGCGCTGGACCACTTCGTCCAGCTGGCGGGCGATCCGGCGGTCGGAGATCGGGCCGACCTTCGCCGCTCCCGTGAGGATGCAGATCTCCGCCTCGTCGCCCTCCCCCCGCAGCTCGTCGACAAGCTGGACCCCCGCGAGGATCGCGTTCGTGTCGGAGTCCTCCGGGTCCGCGACCCCGAGCCGGGTCGCCGCTTCGAGCGCGGCGCTCCGACCGACGACCGGACCGGCGAGTTGGGCCTTCCGTCCAAGGTCATCGTCGCGGTCGATGCAGACGACGAGCCTCATGGCCTTCGTCGATAGCGCGCCTCTCCGCTTAATGGCTCGGGTCCTGGCGCCGCGGGACGGCCCCCGAGCCCGGGTCGGCTTTCCTCGCGGCCCGGCGCCGTAGCGGCCGTCGCCGCCGTCCGGGACCGGCTCGGCGCGCCGGGGCGCCTCTTATATCTCGGCGCCCGTCGGTCGGGCCGACCCCATGGTCGACCTTCCCGACCGGACCACCCAGTTCATCGATTGGTACCTCGCGGTCGTCGAGGCCGCGGAGCTGACCGACAAGCGCTACCCGGTCAAGGGGCTCAACGTCTGGACGACGTACGGGCTGCGGGCGCGGCGCCGGCTCGATGCGCTGCTCGTCCAAGAGATCGAGCGGACGGGATCGAACCCGGTCGAGTTCCCGACCTTGATCCCGCAGACGGAGTTTGCCAAGGAAGCCGAGCACATCCGGGGGTTCGACGCGCAGGTCTACTGGGTCACCCGGGGCGGGGAGACTCCCCTCGACGTCCCGTTGGTCCTCCGACCGACGAGCGAGACCGCCATCTACCCGGTCTTCCAGAAGTGGATCCGGTCCCACCGCGACCTGCCGCTCAACGTCTACCAGATCGTCAACACGTTCCGCTACGAGACGAAGACGACCCGCCCGTTCCTTCGGGTGCGGGAGATCCACTTCTTCGAGGAGCATACCTGCCAGGTCGATGACGACGCCGCCACGGCCCGGGTCCGGTCGAACCTTGAGACGGCGAAGGCGATCGTTCGCGCGCTCGCGCTCCCGTGCGCCTTTTTGCGGCGGCCGGAGTGGGACAAGTTCCCCGGCGCCTACTACACCGTGGCGCTCGACGTGCCGCTCGGCGAGGCGCGGACCCTGCAGATCGGCACGATCCACCACTACCGCGAGAACTTCAGCCGGCCATACGGCCTCCTCTACGAGACGGCGACGGGCGAGCAGCGGTACGTGCACCAGACGACGTTCGGCCTGTCGGAACGCCTGCTCGGCGCCGTCGTGGCGATCCACGGCGACCAGAAGGGCGTCGTCTTCCCCACGTCGATCGCTCCGTACGAAGTCGTCGTCGTCCCGGTGCCCGGCGCGGGAGCGGACGTCGGATCGCTCGCCCGCGACGTCGCCGATCGACTCGGGCGCGCCGGAGTCCGGGTCGTCGTCGACACCGGGGACGAGCGCCCCGGGGCGAAGTACTACCGCTGGGAGCTCAAGGGCGTCCCGTTGCGCTTGGAGATCGGACCGCGGGAGGCGAGCGGCGGCTCGGTCACCGCGGTCGACCGCCTGGGGAAGAAGGGGTCGATCCCGATCGCGACCCTCGAGGCCGGCGTCCGGGGCCGACTGGCCGAGTTCGACGCGGCTCTCTACGCCCGGGCGACCGAGCGGTTCTCGACGGCGTTTCGGCGGGTCGACTCGATCGAAGCGCTCCGCGACGGCCGCGCGGTGGCGGTCGTGGAGTGGTGCGGAGCCGAGGCGTGCGGCCACCAGATCGAGGCGGCCGTCGACGGAAGCTTGCTTGGAACGCCCGAGGCCCCGCTGCCCCTTCCGACCCTCGGGGAACCCCGATCCTGCCTCGTCTGCGGCACCGCGGCGGGGACCCGGTGGGCGGTCGCGGGCCGGCCGCTCTGAGCGGTCGGACGCGGATCACGCGGGCGGGCTCCGCCGCGGCGGAGCCGGCAGGACGAGCCACATGCCCGCGAGGCCGAAGAGCGCGAGCGTGATCACGACCGAGTAGACCCCGTTGTCGAGCCAGACGCCGTAGGAGAGGCCCCACCAAACGTAGAAGACGGCCGCGAGCACCACGAGCGCCCCGAACCCGCCAAAGACGAGACGGCGGGAGAGCGAAAATTGCGGGGCCGGGGGCCGTTCGGCTACGGGCGGCGGAGCCGCGGGCATCGACGGCTCGGTCGCCGCGGACGGGACGGACATCGAGCGCGGCCGAGCGGGGGCGTGTTAGATAACCCTTGCTCACGAACGAGCCGTCGGTCGATCACGCCCGTCGTCCCCCCCCATCGATGCGTTGCCGGGATGGGCTTAACCGCCCGACCGATCTGGCGGAGCCCGTGACGGACGACCCCGGCCGGCCGGGCCGGGCCGCGGAGGACGGCTCTCCGTACCCCGACCGAGCGAGCCCCACGTTCGAGCGGGACGTTCGCCGGATGTTCACGCACATCGCCGGCCGCTACGAATGGTTCGACCACCTGGCGAGCGTCGGCAACGACTTCCTCTGGCGCCCGATGTCGCTGTGGGCGCTCGACCGGTTCCGCGCCGATCGTCCCGTGCGTCGGGTCCTGGACGTCGGCTGCGGCACCGGCGAGTTCTCTCGCTGGGCGCTTCGCCATTATCCCGAGAGCACGGTCGTGAGCGCCGACTTCACGGGGGCGATGGTCGCGCGCGCCCGAGCGCTCGCGGGGAAGCTCGCACCGCGGACGACGGCCGTCCGGGCGACCGTGCGGCGGCTCCCGTTCGCCGACGGATCGTTCGACCTCGTCCTGAACGCGTTCGTCGTGCGGAACCTCACCGATCTCGACGGCTCGCTCGCCGAGATGCGCCGCGTGCTCGTCGACGGCGGAAGCCTGGTCACGCTCGAGATCTCCGAGCCGCCGAACCGGCTCGTTCGGTCGCTCTTCCACGCGTACTTCGACCACGTCGTGCCGTGGCTCGGGCGGTCCGTGCACAGCTCGGGGCCGTACCGGTACCTGCCCGAATCCCTCCGCTCCCTGCCGGCCCGGGAGGAGATCGTCCGGCGGCTCGGCGCCGCCGGCTTCGACCCCGTCCGTGCGGTGCGGTTCTCCCAAGGGATCGTCACGGCGTACCTCGCCCGGGCCCGCGGGGGAAGCGGCCCAAGCCGTTAAGGGGCCGTTTCCCCGTCGCCGAGGCCGATGGGAGCGGCTCCGTTCGACGCGTTCGCCTACGCCCACGCGCACCGCCGCGAGGTCGTCTGGATGAGCCAGAACACGAACCACCTCGTTCCCCCCGAGGTCTTCCGGAGCGCGCTCCTCGAGGCGATCGACGAGCGTCGCTACGAAGGATACCCCCCGGCCGGAGGGCTCGAGGAGCTGCGCGAACTCGTCCGACGCGACCTCAGGCTCCCGTCGGAGTATGCCGTGTTCGTCTCCGCCGGAGCGACCGAATCGCTGTACGCGGCGGCCCGGGCCCTCTTCGGGCCGGGCGACATCATCGTCGCCTCCGACCCGACGTACCTCATCATCCACCGGTTCCTCGAGCTCGGCGGCGCCCGCACGGAAAACCTGGGCGTCTATGCCCCGCCGTACCGCCTCTCCGCCGACCGAGTCCAGGCCGCGATCACTCCCGCGACCCAGGCCGTCCTCGTCATCGACCCGTTGAACCCGCTCGGGAGCGCCTACCCGCGCGACGAGCTCCGCGCGATCGCCGAGATCGCGCGGGACCACCGGCTCCTCCTGCTCCACGACGTCACCTACCGCGACTTCGCGGACGCCCCTGCGAACGCGTTCGACTTCGCGCCCGAGTCGACCATCACGTTCTGGTCGGCGGCGAAGAACTGCGGGCTGGCGGGCCTCCGGCTCGGGGGGTTCGCGGCGCCGCCCGAACTCGCCCGGCGGATCGCCCGGTTCAACACGAACGACCTCGGCGTGAGCATCTTGGCCCAGGTCGCGGCCGTCGCGGGGCTCTCGACGAAGTCGCAGTGGTTCCCCGCGGTCCGGGAGCAAGTCCGCGCGAACCAACAGCGGATCCGGGAGGTCGTCGCCCGCACTCCCGGGACGGCCCTTCCGCTCTTCCCGTCGCAGGCGAACATGTTCGCGATCGACGTGAGCGGGGCCGGCCTCGACCCGGACGAGCTGCAGCGCGAGCTGTTGCTCCGCCACGGCGTCTTCGTCCGGTCGGGCCGGTACGTCTCGCTCGCGTACGGCCACCGGTTCGTCCGCGTCTCGTTCTCCAATCCGCCGTCCGACATCGAACGGTTTGCCGCCGCGTTCCCGCTCGCCGTCGAGGCGCTTCGGGCCCAGTCGCCCGCGCCGTCCGCGCGCTGAGCGCCGCGGCGACGCGCCCGTTACCGGGCGAGCTCGACGTCGACCACGCAGTGGGAGCGGCCGGGCCCGTACGGCTTGACGAGGCGCCCTTCGAGGCGAAGCGAGCGGAACGGGCCGAACGGCCGGAGCGCCGAACCGACCTCGCGCTCGGCGTTCGCGATGGCCGCTCGGGCGTCCGCGACGGTGTGGACGTGGAGGTACGCCCGCGCAGGGTTCGCGAGCTCGACCGCCCGGTCGAGGTACGGGATCGCGCTCGGCAGGTAGCCGAGAAAGATTCGGTCGAAGCCGCCCGGGTCGAGCGGGACCGTCCGATTGTCGCCGAAGATCGGTTCGACCCGATCCGCGAGGCCGTTCAATCGGAGGTTCTCGACGAGCCAGCCGTACGTGTCGGCCTCCCGCTCGACCGCCACCACTCGGCTGGCGCGAGCCGCCCGCGCGATCGGGAGGGTGAAGTAGCCGATCCCGGCGAACAGGTCGGCGACCCGTTCGCCGGGCCGGACGAGGCGCCCCGCGCGTTGCCGTTCCTCCCGATTTCCCTGCGCGAACATCTGGCGGGCGGCGTCGAACCGGTAGCGGAGCCCGTGCTCGACGACCGTCGTCACGGTGTCGCTCCCGGCGAGCAGCTCGAGACGGGGCCGCCGACCCTCCCCCTCGATTGGGCCGCGCGGCGTCACCACAGTCCGCACCCCGAGAACGCGCGCCCACGCTTGGCCGACCTCCGCCCGGTACGGCTCCAGCGACGGAGGCAAGCGGACGAGCAGCACGCTCCCGAGCCGCTGGTAGCCGTCCGGGACCGCCGCCGCGACCGCCGGGCCGAACCGTTCGGCGAGCGCGTCGCGAACCCGCTCGACCGGCGCGCGGCGCCGGCCGCACGCCCGAACGGGCGGATCTGCCCGATCCGGGGCGCTGGGCCTCACTTCGCCGGCGACGGCCCGCGCTCGAGGATCACTTCGAGGAACTGCTTCAGATGGGCGGTCAGGATCGGGTTGTCGGTGAACCCGCACGCTTCGAGCCCGGGCGCGGCGAGGAGGGCGTGCCGGCCGTCGGCGAGCGCCTCGGCGGCGAGGAGGTTCTCCCGCGGAACGTGCTCGACGCCGTCCGGTATCTTCTGGAGCGGGGCGGTGACGAACGTGACGCGGACCCCGCGCTTGATCGCGTTCTGGATCTTCTTCGCGAGTTCGTCGCGCACTTCGCTCACTTGGGCGATCGTCAGAATGAACGTCTCGGTCGCGGCGTCGAGCATCTCGGCGATCTTCCCGACGACCTTCTCCCGGCCGCTCAACAGGTAGACGAGCTGCGGCTCGCCGTGCTCCGCGACGACCCGGTGGAGCGAGGCGAGCTGGTCGAAGACGTCCTGGATCGCGCCCTTCAGCGTCTCCGCGACGTCGAGCGGGGGCGTGGGCCGAAACAGGATCGGCTTGCCGCCCGCGGCCTGGGCGTATCCCTTCGCGGCGAGCGACTCCATCACCTTGTAGGCGGAGGTGCGGGGGATGCCGGCCGCACTGGCGACGGTCGACGCGTCCCCGACGCCCCGCGCGACGAGCGCGATGTAGGCGCGCGCCTCGTACTGGGTGAGCCCGACCTTGCCGAGCACCTCGACCGCACGGCGGAACTCTTCCGAGGTCGGAGTGCCGAGCGCGACGGCCGCTTCTTCGAGCGTTGCCATGAGCCTCGTCGGCCCGAGCCCCGTCCCTCTTAAGCGTTCGCGCCCCGCGGGCCGGGGTTTAAGGGACGGGTTCGGCCAGCTTCGCGAGGGCCGCCGCCCCGAGGAGCGACTCGACCTCCGCAGGGGTCAGCAGCTTCTTCTCCACGAGAAGCTCCTTCACCGGGCGGCCCGTCCGCTCGGCCTCGTGCAAAAGCTTCGCCACCTCGAGGTAGCCGAGCTTCGGAGTGAGGACCGTGGCGAGCGCGGTCGACGACAACAGGTAGCGCTCGAGCCGCGCCGGGTTCGCCGTGATCCCGTCGACGCACGACCGGGCGAAGACCGGCAGGAACCGGGCGAGGATCTCCGCCGAGAAGAGCAGCTCGTAGGTGATGAGGGGCGTCATCACGTTCAACTCAAGCTGGCCGCCTTGCACGGCAAGCGCGGAGGCCGTGTCGGCCCCGACGACATGGAACGCCACCATGTTGAGGCACTCGGCGGCGGCCGGGTTCACCTTCGCCGGCATGATCGAAGAGCCCGGCTGGATCTCGGGGACCCGGAACTCGTCGAGCCCCGTCGCCGGGCCGCTCGACAACAGGCGGATGTCGTTCGCGATCCGGATCAGCTCGAGCGCGAGCGACTTGAGCCAGCCCGAGGCGTGGGCGAGCGGCCAGCGGCTCTCCATCGATTCGAACGGGTCCCGGGCGACGGTCAGCGCGAGGCCGGTGAGCCGCGCGTACTCCTCGACGACGCGCGCCCGGTAGCCCGGTCGCGTGTTGATGCCGGTCCCAACCGCGCTCCCCCCCAAGGGGATCTCGGCGAGCGCCCGCTCGATCGGCGGCAGCGCTTCGAGCAGTCGTTCGAGCGCGGTCGCCCAAGCGCCAAACTCGGCGCCGAGCGTGACCGGCATCGCGTCCTTGAGGTGCGTGCGGCCGGCCTTCGCGAGTCCCCGAAACTCCTCCGCCTTCTTCCTGAGGCTCGCGACGAGGGTGCGGACCGCCGGCACGAGCTCGCGGAAGGCGAACAGCGTCGCAACCTGGGCGGCCGACGGGTACGTGTCGTTCGTCGATTGGCCGCGGTTGACGTGATCGTTCGGACTCAGCTCCGCGTAGTCGCCGCGCGGCCGGCCGAGGATCTCGAGGGCCCGGTTCGCGAGGACCTCGTTCACGTTCATGTGCAGGCTCACGCCGGCACCGGCCTGGAAGACGTCGACGACGAACTCCGCGTCGAAGCGGCCGCTCGCCACCTCCTCGGCCGCCCGGGCGATGGCGTCGGCTCGCCGCGCGTCGAGCGCCCCGAGCGCGGCGTTCGCGCGGGCCGCGGCGAGCTTGAGCCACGCGTAAGCCCGGATCAGATGCGGCGAGACGCGCAGTCCGCTCACCGGGAAATTCTCCCGGGCGCGCAGCGTCTGAATGCCCCAGTACGCCTTGGCCGGGACTTCGCGACGGCCGAGCGAGTCGACTTCCCATCGGGTCGGGTTCATCGGGCTCGGGACGCGCCCGTCGGACAAAACCTTTAGCCGACCGCGCGTTCGAGCGCCTCCTCGCGCACTCCGTCCGCGTCGCGTCGGTATGGTCGATCCGATCGAGCTGGCCCTCGACATCTCGAGTTCCGCCGTCCCGCTCGCGATCCCCGCGCTCGGCTGGCTCGCGCTCTTTCTGCTCGCGTGGGAGCGGCCGACGTTCGCGGAGGCGCTCGGGCTCGGCTCGCGGACGTTCTGGCTCTTGTTCGTCGGGTCGATCTTGGGCTGGCTGGCGAACCTGCCGATCGCGATGATCGAGGGCAGCCTTCTGGCCGTCGACTTGAGCGGCGCCGCGTTCCCGTTCGTGATCGCGGCGCTCCTAATCGCGCGGCTCGTACGAGGCAGCCGGCGCGCGAGCTGGGCGGCGGCGCTCGGCTTCGCCGCGTTCGGCTCGGCGGTCATTGCCCTGCTCGTCGTCGCGCCCCCGTGGGCGGGCTCGGTCGGCGCGATCGCCGGCGTCGGTGCGGTGAGCGCCGCGCTCGCGGTCGCGCTCGCCCGCGCGCCGGGTCGCTCGTTCTCGCAAGCCGTGCCGGCGACCCGCCTCGCGATCTGGTTCGTCTTGACGGTCGGGGTGAGCGTCACGACGTACGCCCTCGCCACCCCGAGCCCCGGGGTCGGGGTCTCGGAACCGTACCCGCTCTACCTCCTTCCCCCGGTCGCCGTCGGAGTGCTCGCCGTCGCGATATGGCCGGCCGGCCCGGATCGAGCGTTCGGCCTGCCGATCGCCTACGCGTCGTCGGCGCTCGGTGTGCTCGTCGGCGCGGACGTCTGGCGCCAACCCGGCCTGTACGGCGCCGGCACCGTCCAACTCTACTCGATCGGCGGCGCCGGGATCCTCGATCTCGTGTACCTCTCTCCGCTCCTCGCCCTTCTCGCCGCCTTGGCCACGTACTGGTTCGTCGATGGCCGCTGGCGCCTCCCGTCGGACACCGTGGTTCGAGACGGCCCACCCCGACTGGACGCCGCGTTTTCCCGGGCGTTCGACGCGGGCGCGCGCGGGGAGATCCGCGCGTCGATCGAGGCTTCGTGCGAGGCGGCGCGCCTGGCGGCGGTCAACGCGCATCGGCTCCTCGCGAGCGAACCCGCGGGACCGGACCCGTGGAACGGACTTGACGTGCCTTCGTGGGTCCATGCCGATTTCGCCAACCTCTCCGCGCTCGCGAAGTCGGGCTCGGACGATACGCGCGACGGGATTCGGGCGTACCTCGCGGCCCGCGGGCTCGCCGGGATCGCCACTCGCCTCGTCCGTCGCCGATACGCAAAGCCGAGCGCCCGGATCGTCGCCTTTCTCATCGACCTCGCGATCGTGACCGGCCCCGCGGCCGCCCTGTGGGTGGCGATCACGGCCTCGACCGGGGGTTCGCTCGACAGACTGTTGTCGTCGCCGACGTTCCTCGCGGCGGCGTACGGCTACCCGGCGGCGGCGTTCCTCTACTTCGCCCTCGGCGACCGGTGGACCGGCCAGACGATCGGAAAGGCGGCGATGCGTATCGCGGTGCGCGACCGGGCGCTCGAGCGGCCGAGCCTCCTCGCAAGCCTGGTGCGCGAATCGACGAAGCTGGCGCTCCTCACCGTGGTCGGGATCGGGGGGGCGCTTGCCGTCGCTCTCGCGTGGCACGGGGCCGGCGGCCTCGCGGGCGGCGACCTCACCACCAGCGTCGGCGCGCTTCCCGCGATCCTCGTCGGCGCGACGGTCGCGGCGGGCACCGCCCTGCTCGGCGCGATCGGACTGCTGATCGTCCTTTGGAGCGACGAACGCCAGCGCCTCGGGGACCGCTTCGCCGGCACTTGGGTCGTCACGTCTCGGCCGACGGCGACCCGTCCGTCGCCGGCGCCGCCCCCGGAGCCGCGCCCGGCGCCGGTCCCGGAGGCAGCGGCCCCGCCCGGACCAAGGGGATCGTGATCGTCGAGACGTTCGTCTCGCGCCCCGCCCGGTTGACGAGCCGTTCCGTACCGATCTCGATCGGGCCGACCGTCACGGCGCCTTCGAGGAACCGGCGTCGGACGACCTCCACGACGTCGACCGCCTTCGCGATGACGGCCCCGCGGGCCCGCACGCGCACGGGGCCGGGACCGCTGTAGAGGTGACTCACGACCTGGAAGACGTACGTCATCGTCGGCTTCGCGCCGATGTACACGGCGTCCGGGTCGCGACGTTCCCGAGAGTCGAGCCGCTCCGGCACGGTCGGCCCGGACGATCGGAGTCGCTTAACCGCCTTTCGGGCGTATCGGGCAGGGCGGGAAGCGCGCCCCCGGAGCGCGGCCACGGCCCGGATTGGGGAATCGAGGGGCCAAGGAGCGCCGACGCCGATCCCGCGGGAGGGTGCGCCGGCGGCCGTTCGCCCGGGCAGTCCGATCGAACGACGATCGGATCCGCGGACCGGCCTTAGGATCGGGCGGAGTGACCACCCCCTCCCACCGTCCAGGTCCGGGTCCACCGCGTCGCGCGCCGCAGAGCGGCGGGGACGACCTCGACGCCAATCCCGGGGGATCGCGGAACTTCCAAGGTGCTGCCGGGCCGTAGGACGAACGGGGGGTCGACCAGATCGGTCCGGTAGTACCGCCCGCTCGCCGAAAGGTCGCCCGGCAGCGTGAACGGGCCGAGGGAGGCGAGGTGAACGTTGTGGGCGCGGCCGACGCCGCTCTCAAGCATGCCGCCGACCCACGCCGGCACGCCCGCTATGGCGGCAAGTCTCGCGAGCTCCCGCGCGGCCGTGAGCCCGCCCACGCGCGACGTCTTCACGTTGAGGCTCGTGAGCGCGCGAGCTCGGATCGCGTCTTCGAGCGAGGGCCGGTCGACGATCGACTCGTCGAGGCAGACCCGGAACGGCGCGTGTCGGGCGAGATCGGCGTGCGCCCGAACGGCCCGCTCGGCGAACGGTTGCTCGACCTGCGCGACCCGGTGGGCGGACGCCCAGCGGCGGATATCGGCCGCGGCCGTCGTCGGGTACGCCTGGTTCGCATCGACCCAGATCTCGAGGTCGGGGTACGCCCGTCGGACGGCGCCGACCGGCACGTCGTCCCAGCCGGGACGGACCTTGAGTTTCACCCGTCGGTAGCCGTCGTCGAGGTACGCGCCGACGCGGCGGACGAGCGCGTCCGGCGTCGGGTGGATCCCGACGCTCACCCCGACCTCGACCCGTCGCCGCCGGCCACCGAGCCACTCGGCGATCGAGCAGCCCCGCGCCCGCGCGAGTAGGTCGATGAGGGCCGTCTCGACCGTCGCCTTCGCCATCGCGTGCCCTCGATACCGGTCCGCGCGGGCGTGGAACGCCGCGAGCGAGACCGGTTCGGGGGAAAGAAGGGCCGGTAGGAGGCGCCCGAGGGTTTCCCGCGCGGTGCCGACCGTCTCGCTCGAATAGCGCGGCTCTCGGGCGGCCGCGCACTCGCCCCACCCCACAAGACCGTCCCGGGATTCGAGTTCGAGTAGCAGGAACCGGCGGCGGCGTTCTACCCCGAAGCTCGTTTCGAACGGCTCGACCAGATCTAGGGCGACCTCGCGAAGGACGGCGCGGCGGAGGGCGACCGAGTCGCGCGCGGAGCCGATCGACCGGTTCGGCAGGCGGCGACTTCGGATCGAGCAGGCGGCCATGGAGGCGGGTGGACCGGTGAGGTGGGGGTGCGGCCCCCGGGCCGGTCGCTCGGGACGGTCAACGACCTCGTCTAGATAATGAAGCGCGCGGGGGACGACCCATCCACCGATCGAACGGCCCTTCCGACGATTCACGGGACCCGACGGCGCGGGGGCGGTCAGAAATAGACGAGGCCGGCGGCGAGGCTCGCCATCACGAAGATGAGCGCGATCTGCACCGCCGCTTGAACGCCCGCGAGCTGGGCATTGAGGAGTCCGAGGCGGCCGATCTTCGCGATGTTCGGCTGGGGGCGTCGCAGCTCGAGAACGATCCGAAGCTCGTTCGGGAGAAAGATCCCGAACCCTTGGGCCGCGAGGATGATCACGAGGATGCCGGCGGCTTGGATCGTGGGGTAGGCCAGGTTGAACACGCCGGCCGAGAGGGCGAGGTAGATGCCGGCGGTGATCGTCACCGCCGCGAGCGTCGGCATCAGAAACAGCATCGTCGGAACCAGCCGCTGGACGAAGTCGGCGCGGGCGGGCGGCGACATCCGGCCGAGGATCGGCCCGATGACGAGTCCGAGGAAGATGTCGATTCCCGTCCAGAGCGCGCCGTTCATCACATGGACGTAATCGAGCGCCACGAACGCGTGCAGACCGAGCGCGACCAGGAGGGCTCCAACGGGAACGGCGACGAGCGGGACGGCCCGCCACGTCACGAGGGGTGGGGAGGTGCGGTGGGCGGCGGACGGTTCCCCCCCAACCCCCGGGCTGACGTGGACGGCCGCACCCATGCGAAGAGAGAGACTCGGAGTCCGGACTTTTTATGTTGCGTTGGTACGACGATCGTTCCTCTGACCCGGGGCGGCGTTCGGAGGCGCGCTCACGCCTCGAGGCTGAACTGGAGATCGGATCTTCGTCCCCGGACCGGATCCGCGGGACCAGGGGGTTCCGGGATTCGGAAACGTTAATGGGCGCGCTCCGGTCGAGACGCCCCGCGTGCAGGGGTGGCCCAGCTTGGTCAAAGGCGCCAGGTTGAGGTCCTGGTCTCGAAGGAGTTCGTGAGTTCAAATCTCACCCCCTGCACTTCCCGAAATACTCGGGAGGCCGCGCGGCCCCGTTCCAGAAGCGGCCCGATTTTGCCCGCCGGCGGCCTAGGGACGGTGGACCTCCGTGGCGGCCCTGGGACCAAGAGATCGGTGAGGGTGGGGACGGGGCAATAAGGGTTGGGAGGGCCACCGACGCGACTCACTCCGGGCTCGGCGCCTCGTACCAGAGGCTCTCCTTCGAGTACCGACGCGCCGTCATTCGAATCGACCACCAAGTGCTGAGGACCGCCACCGCATAGAATGTCCAGGCATAGGCGTTGAGCACGTACTGGATCGGTGGGGAGACGGCCAGCAGGGCGGCCCCCGAGAGGAACACCGCGAGCAGTACCGGAATGAAGGGAGTACAACAGAGGAGGTTGGGAATGACACCGCCGAGAATGGCCGAGAAAATCGGAGCCCGCTCGGTGCTCGAGGTGCGTCGGCAGCAGGAAGGATGCCGCCAGTAGTACACGTTGAGGAGAATCACCAACGGAAGGAGCGCGCCCATCGCCAGGGCGAAGGCCAGTTGGACCGGGGTGACAAACTGTATGACCCAGACGCCGAGACTCCAAAGTTCGAGGCCGGGGAGGAGCCAGGCATACCCCAAGGCGATTCCCGCGCCGAGCAATGGATACGCCCAGCGGTACGCCGGATGAGCGAAGATCTCCCGAAGGGCCGGTCCCTCCGGGAAACGATCCGGAACCGCGGGGGCGCCGGGCGCCCCGTGGCGTGCGGCCATCGTCTCCACGCGCCGATCGACCGGGGGAATCTCATCCCCCCGTCGCCGCGCTCAACGCGGCGGCGAAATTCCCGCCGAGTCCCGCGCCCTGCGAAACGATGACGCCCGAGCCGCTGATCACGTAGTAGTAATCGAGCTGGTCCTGAGGGTTGTAGGTGGAGGTGCCGGACGACGACCCGACGCCCAGCACCCATCCCGACTGGCCGTGATAGCCATACGCCGACGCCATCGCCGAGATGCTCGGCCCGGATTGGCCGAGGTCGTTGTAATCCTCCATTTCGAGAAGGAGCACGTGCGCGTTCTCGTACTGCGACAGATACTGCTGGGCGAATACCTGGGTAGCAAGCTGACAACTGCTGCACCACGTGGCCACCCACCACAATACCAGAGGGTGGCCCACGTAAGCGCTCAGCTGAGATGACCCTCCACTAGGCGTGGTGAAAGAAAAATCCGGCGCGGCCGAGCCGTCGTTGACCGCCGGGTGATTCGGAGGGAACAACACGTAGTAGGTCACTCCGCTCACGGCCGCCGCCGCAAGGATCACCCCCACGATGCGCCATCGGGTCCATCCACGTCCCATCGGTCGCCGGGCGCTCCGTGCCGTGGCGCCCAGCGCTTCCCGACGATCCCGCAAGTAGCGGAGCACTTCCCGAGAGTCGACCCGATCCGGATGGATCGATCGTAAGTGGACCACCACGCGATCCGTGCGGACGATCGTAGCGCAGACCGGACAGCGCTCCATCCGCCGAGCCGGCGGATTCGGACTCACGGCGCGCCTCCCGGGAATGTAAGCCCGCGGCGATCGGCCCTCGATCTTCGCGGTCGTCCCATCCGATGGCGCTGTCGACAGCACTCTGAGGTCGAAGGACCACTTGCCGGGGAATTCGTGCGTCGTGTTAGGTTGCCTCGCCTCCCACCGACATCATTGGGATCCCCTACGGCCCTTGAAGCGAGTGAGCGATACTCCCCGGTTCGTGGCTCAGCGAAGCGGAGGTCGGGGGAGATCGGCGACCCTTCCCAAAGTGACCTGGCCGACCGCGAGTTGGGCGAGAACGGCTCGTGCGTCCGG
>JAKAWP010000011.1 GCA_021816955.1 Thermoplasmata archaeon | reverse complement strand
CTCGAACATCAGCCCGGAACCGGCGGACGCGTTCTTCGCTGAGGGGCTCACCGAAGAATTGATCGCGGTGATCTCCCGGGTGCGCGGGATCCGGGTCATCTCCCGGACGTCGGTCGGTCAGTACCGGAACACGACGAAGCCGGTCGCCGTGATCGGTTCCGAGCTCGGTGCGGACTTCGTGCTCGAGGGGAGCGTACGCAAGGCGGGCGACGACGTCCGTATCACCCTGCAACTCATCGACGCCCACGCGGACGAGCATCGTTGGGCGGAAACCTACGAGCGAAAGTTCGACCGCGTCTTTGCGTTGCAGGCTGAGGTAGCGGAGGCAACGGCTTCCGCGCTATCGGTGACCCTCGCCCCCAACGAGCGGAAGGCGGTACGCTCAACCCCCACATCGAGCGTCGAGGCTCACGCAGCGTACCTTCGAGGGATCGCGGCAGCCCGGAGATTTGGCGAGGCGGACCCGGAGTCCGACGCAACGGCATGTGCCGCGTTCGAGGAAGCCCTCCGGATCGACCCGGATTTCGGCCTCGCTCAGGCCGCCTACTCGGACTACCTCCTGACAACGATGGGGCTCGTTCGAAGCTACGGTGAGGTCGCGGACCGGGCCCGAAAGCTGGCCACGGAAGCCTTGCTCCATTCCCCGGACTCTCCCGAGGCGTACGCGGCCGTGGGGAACTATCGGATGCAGGTCGCCCAAGACTGGGAGGGCGCCGAAGAAGCGTTCCGCCAAGCGATCGAACGGAATCCCAGTCACGTGCCGGTACACGAGTGGTACGGCCTGCTCTTGCTGGCGACCCAACGCTACGAAGAAGCGGAACGGGAGCACGCGACCGCCATCGCTCTCGATCCCCTCCGGTGGATTCCCCGAGCAAACCGGGTGACGGTGATGCATCAGATGGGGGAACTCACTCGTGCGGTGTCGATGGCTCGGGACATTGCCTCGAGTTTCCCGACCAACCCCATTGTCCTTCTCTGGTTGGCCGTTGAAATGACCGACGTTGGGCTCCTAGACGAGGCTCGACGCGCTCTCGCCGACCTGGAATCGTTGCGGGCCTCTCTGTCATCGCCGACCGCCGACGCTCTGGGCCGATCGCTTCTCCTGGAGTGCTGGGAGTGCGTGGCGCGAGCGGGTTTGGGCGAGCCGGCAGCGGCTCGTGCGTTCTTGGCCCGGTGGGAAGCCGGCGAACTGAAGGGTTATTTGGGCCAAGTCCAGCGCGCCGAGCTCTACGCGGTCCTGGGCGACGACGACCGGGCCTTAGGGCTCCTCGAGGAAGACATTCGCTCGGGCGAACACTCGTTCTGGATCTCCTATCAATCTCCGCGATTCGACCGCCTTCGCTCGAGCCCGAGATTCCAGGAGCTGCTCCGCATGATGAGGCTCCCCCGCAGCCCTCCCCCCCGCCTCACGCGAAAGGCACCCGGCCTTGGTGCCACCTCGAGCTAGAACGACCAAGCGAGCAAGCCGGTAGATCAGAGAGGGGAAGGTCCGTGGTTTCCGGGCTCCCAGGAGACTGGCCGACCAACAAGTTTCGAACCGAAGGCCGCCCTCTATGTCAAATCCGCTGGGGAGGGGTCAGCCTCAGAGGGTCGCCGCAGGATCGGGCTCAGAGTTTGACCGCCCCGCGTCCTCGCGCAATGACAAGGCGGTTGTTCCGGCGTCAACGGCACGCCACCGCACGCGGCGACGACCGCGAGGGATCCGCCGGGCAATCCATCCAGGGGAACGGCCCTCGAGCGCTCCGAACGCCCGGACGATCATCCATTCGGCCGTTTCGCGTCCCCCTGGGAACAGCGGCCCCGATCGTCGGGCCTCTCCCACTTCGCATCTCACCCCGGTGGCCGCTCAAAGGTCGCTTCAGAGTCGGGTCTATATACCGGTGCCGGCTCTCGATACGGCTCATGGCACCCACGAAGTCTACGGATGGGCTCGCCCGGTCGTTCGCAAAGATCCCGCTGTTCTCCGGCCTGTCGGATCGACAGCTACGAGGTCTCGTTCGCTCGGCGACGGAGCGGAGCTATCCGGAGGGGTCGACGATCGTCAAACAGGGGGAGGCGGGCATCGGTCTCTACCTCATCGTCGAGGGAAAGGTCGACGTGCGCCGCCGGTCACGGAAGCTCGCTAGCTTGGGTCCCGGCCAATTCTTCGGAGAGACCGCCCTCTTCCGCGATGCACCTCGGACGGCCGATGTGATCGCGGCCGAGCCGACACGCTGCCTCGTGCTCTCGCGCTGGGAATTCTGGGGATTTGCGATGGAGCGCCCCGAGATCCTGCGGAGCATCATCGAAGAGATGGTGCGCAGGCTCGCCGAAACCGATCAAGCGCTTCCCGATTGAAAGGGCCGGTCCTTTCTACGGACGGACCCTGCTTTCCCGCATTCAAGTCGGATGTCGTGGGCCGAAGGGAGTTCACTCGTCGTCCGGCAACCGGTCTTTGAGCAACCCCTACGTCTTTCCGCCCTATATTGGATAGCCCCGGGATACTCCGTGTGCGGCTGGGCAGCTGCCGCGTAGGGTCCGGCGGCCGTGGCGCCAGGCTCGACTGTTCGGAGGCTTTCGGGGCGGATGCCGCCGGTCTATCGGGCGAGCAACGAGGCCGGGGAATCGCTGTCGGTCGGGAAGTTGAAGCACCGATCTGTTCTCGGCTGGCGTGTTCGTCGGACCGCCGCCGTTACGCCGGCTCCGCAGGATGGCCGCCACGCCAGTCCCGACCGCCGGAACAACCACGCCGACCGAATCCAGACCCACACTGGCGTCGTGCTCGTTAGAGGTGCTGTCCCAATCCCGCTTACATCATCTCCCTCGGAGCGGTTCGATCTCGAACAACCGGAGGACCCGCTCCACATCCGTCGCGTCCGCCCCTTCTACCGCGCCGTAAAGCCGGAGCGTCTCCTGGACCCGAAAGTCGTCAGGAAGGCCGTCCCAGTCGGAGAGAAAGTGCAGTCGGTCCCGTGTTCGCTGGTCCTCGACGGCTAGCTCCTCAATCAAGACCGAGCCGCCCTGTGGTCAGAGTTTCCCCGCGAGCGTGCGGAAGAGCCTGGTCGTCCCCACGCCGTTTGGGCCGAGGACGACATAGACGGCGGGCTCGCGGAGTTCGAAAGCGAGGCCTTCGAGGGCACGCCTTCCCCGGTAGCCAGAACTCAGATCGGGGCAGCCCACCACGGGCGGCGACGATGAGTCGAGGACCGCCGGCATAACTGTCATGATGAGACCGCCTTCACATCGGAGATAGGTATCGTTCTTGATCGATGAGGCGGCTCGAGGCGACCAAGAGCCGGGTGACCAGCGCTAGGAATCCCAGCGCCGTTCCCACCATCACGTCGTGGTACGCGGATCGGTTGGCTCCCTCGGCGACGATCAAGACTAGGATAGGGGGGCCACGCCGAGTAGGGGGGCAAGGCCGACCGGCGAGTTCAGCTCGGCCCGGCGCGTCGAGAGCGCGGACCAAATGATGCCCCGGATCGAGGCGAACAAGGCGCTCGCGTACGCCATCGGAATCGTGTAGCCCAAGATGGCGTCCTCCAGGTCCGCCGAGATCGCGTTGCCCGCGGCGAGGTATCCTCCCAACCCGACCGCGAGAGAACTTCGCAGCACCACGGTGGTGAGCACCGCCGTAACCAGGAGCCTGTTGACGAACAGGGCCCGAGGTCGTACGCCGTAGGCGATGAAGTATTCGAGCACCCCCTTCGATCGGTCTCCGACAAGCCGCATCAGTCCGCCTATCGCTCCGAGAGATGCGAAGAGGGGGACGTCTACCGGAAAGACCGCATCGAATTCGGTCGTTCCGTGCCCCGTCCGGAGCAGGGCGACGGTCAGGAATAGCGAGACAATCACCCCGATCGCTAAGTAGAACCGGCCGATCTGGGCGCCCCTTCGAAGGGTAACGAGGGTTAGCGAAGGCAACGTGCGATCCGCCGGACTCCCCAGGACCGGGCCCGGGGGACATGAGATTTTGTAATAGGTCCGAAGCCCGATGAAGGAACACCGAACGGCCCCGTCGCCGCGAAGCGTAGGTATTTGGCTTGGGAGCCCCTGCGGTACTTCTGTTTGCATGCTGAGGTTCCGGGGCGTAAGCAAGGCGTACCGGAACAGCGAGCGCCCCGCCTTGATCGATGTGTCGTTTGATGTGGGGCCGGGAGAGATCGTCGGGTTAGTCGGGCTCAACGGGGCCGGCAAGACGACCTTGATTCGGTCCGCGATCGGCCTGTTGATTCCCACGTCGGGCACGGTCGAGGTCGACGGCCACGACATCGTACATGACAAGGCCGCAGCGTCCCGGGGGATCGGATGGGTGCCCGAGATACCGGTGTTTCCCCCTCGGGATTCGCTCCTGTCGATTCTCGAGTACTTGGCAGGGTACTACGGGGGAACTGCGGGAACGCTCGAGGAGTGGGCCGGCCTTCTGCGCTGGGTCGGGCTCCAAGAGCAGGCGACCCACCGCTTCTCGACCCTCTCTCAAGGGATGAAGAAGCGGTTCGCCATCGCGGCCGCGATGCTCGGAAATCCGCCGAACCTCTTGCTCGACGAGGTGCTGAACGGCCTCGACCCCGAATGGATCCGGTTCACCCGCGAGCTGATCCTCGAATGGCGGCGGCAAGGCCGTTCGGTCCTTCTCTCGTCCCATCTGTTGGGCGAGCTAGAGGGCGTCGCCGACCGGTTCGCGTTCATCCACCAAGGACGTCTCTACGGCGTCTGGCCGAAGGAATCGATTAGCGCCTCGCTTCCTCCGCGGTACCTCCTCCGGATCGCGAACCCCGATGATCGCGTCGCCGCGCTCCTCGGGGCGATGGGAGATCTCCAACTGTCGGCTCCGTGGTACATCCTCGAACGACCCCGCGCCCCGCCGGAAGCGGTCACGGCCGAGATGACCCGGGCCGGCTACGTGCTGCAGGAGTTTCGCGTGGAGGAGGCCCACCTCGAAGAGTTCTTCTTCGGGCTGCTCCGATCCGCCGGGATGTCGACGTGAACTTCGCTGACGTGCGACGGGCATTGTCGAGCGGCTCGTTCATTGTGAACTCGATCCTTCTGCTGCTCGCGGGTCTCGTCGTGGGGTACGTCGGAGGGGGTTCGGACGCCATATTGCGCGCCGGGGGTCCGGGAACCGCGAACGCCGTGGCGACAGCTTGGGTCTTGACGATCTTCGCTCTCGGCATGGCCCGGGGGTGTTCGCTCTCCGTCTTGGCGGAGGACCGGTTCGCCGGTCTACTGGAAGCCCCTCTCGCCCGTCCCGTGACCCGATTCGGCCTCGTCTTCGCCCGATTCGGGGGGGTGGTGATCGCTCTGGCGGTCGGCAGTCTCTTGGGGGCGATCGGCGCGACCCTGGGGTATGCCGCCGGAGGGCGTGGCGCCGTTTACCCTTCGTCGCTCACCGTGAACCTGGGGGTCGGTCTGTTCTTGGCCGGCCTCGCGATGGCCGCGATCTGCTTCCTCGTGATCTTCACCGTGCGATCCGCCCCGTCCGCGCGATGGGCGACCCGGGGGATCTTCTGGCTCGTCTTCATCGTCGCCGCGCTTCTCCTGTCGCTCAGTAGAGCGTCAAGCCTGCTCATCGCGAACCCGCTCCTCCTTGCCCTGAACATGAGCGCGAACGCGATTCCGTACGCGCCTCCCCCCTCCCTCTTCCCAATCCTGTTCGCCGCGTATCAGGGCGTTCGGATCGGAACGGACGGGACCCTCGCGGTCGGCCTGCTCTGGTGCGCGCTCCTCATAGGGTTGGTCGCCTATGAGACCCGCACGTCCGACCTCGTGGGGGCATAGTTCGGAACGGGCGACGATCCCATCGCCGCGTGAGCCCCTCTATCCTGCCGTTCGCCGCCGAACGTGGGCCGGCGCCTCGTACCTTCCCCGGTCCCCTCGGACGGGAGACGGAGCGGATTCGGTTCCTGAATCGCTGCGAGCCGGCCCGCGAAGGCGCCGCCCGGTCGAGGACGGCCGGCCTCTCCAGGGTTCGCCGTCGCCGCGGGGCGTCACCCATCGATTACGGCCGGCGTCGGCGGCGCCGGTAGACGACCAAGACCACGCCGGCGGCCAAGACCGTCGCCGCGACGGAGGCGACCGGTACCCAGAACGCCTCGGTGAGCCCGGAGGCCGCGGTCGAAGACACCGGCGTGAAGGCGACCGTGAGCGGAGCGGGACGCGAACCGTTCACGTCGACCATGCGCGAGGTCGCCGAGAAGCCGGGCGCGAGAAAGCTCGCCTCGTACGTCCCGTTCGGGGCGTCCGTGCGGATCGTCGCCGCGCCGTCCGAGCTCGCCGAGATCGTCGTCCATTGCGGACGCTCATCTTCGGGAACACCCGACGCATTTTCCCACGTCAGGCTGATCGTCCAGTTCGATCCGATCGGAAGGCCGGTCTCGGTGGCGGTCACCAGGTAAGCGACGAGGTACGGGACCGAGAGTTCCAGCGGGGACTGCCCCACCTGCAATTGGCCGGCGAACGTCGCGGGCACGAAGCCCGACACATTCGCGATGCGGTAATCGTACGTTCCGTTCGTTAAGTAGAAGACGACGGTCGTCGTCGCGCTCTCCAAGGAGAGCGATCCGACGGTGACGGACCAGATCGTCCCGGCGGGCAGTCCCGATTCGACGAACGTGATTGGGGTGCGCGTGGCGGAGGCGGGGTAGAACTCGACCGCTTGCTCGACGACTCCTCCCGCGACTTCGACTATTCCCGACGCCGGTTCCGCCACGTAGCCGGTCGGGCCGAACACGTCGAACCGATACGTTCCGTTGGTGGCGAGGAGGACCGCCAAGGGCGACGTGGTCCGGTTGGTGGTTCCGTTGATCGCGGCCGCCCACGACGTCCCCGCCGGAAGACCGGACTCGATGAAGTCGATGGGGTAGCGGGGCGCGTAGCGGACCGCGGCCCAGTATCCATCGCCCGTTCCGGTCGTCTCGGGGTTGGGTGCGATCGAAGCCGGCTCGATCCAAGGCGAGCGGAGGACGAGCTGTTCGGTCTCGCCGGTCCAAACGAAGAGCGACAAGGCGTTGGCCACCTCTCCGATCGCCTGCTCCACCGAACGATTCAGGAGCGCCCACCCCGAGCCGTTGGTCGGCAGGAAGGCGAGCATCACCCGAAGCGCGACCCCTTGGCAGGCGTTGGGAACGAACTGCGCTTGCGCCCAGTATGTGAGGTTCTGATCGGTCGGTAGCGCATGTCCGCACGCGGTCCCGTTGTCGAACTCGCTCCCGACCCACGCGGAGGTTAGGTCGGTGCCGAAGACCCCCGCGATCGTCCGGGAGATGACCCCGCTCGCGGGGGGGGCGAGGCTCTCCTCGAGGTACGGGACCGGACTCGGAAGACCGGGGGCGAGGGTCACGGCCTCGAGCGGAGCGACCGGGAGCGACGAGGGAGTCGTCGAGAGCATTCCTCCCGGCCCGATCGTCGCCGCGGCGAGAACGAGCCGGCCCCCGCTGAGCGCCGCGACCGACCGATTGTAGAGCGAGAACGTAGCGTCGCCCGGCAGCGCGGAGCCGATCGCGGGTCCCAGTCCCGGGTCGCCGCCCCCCAACAGCGGTAGCCAGCAGGGGTTCGCCCGGGTGCACGAGGCAAGTTCGGGGTCGTAGTACGGCGACCCGACGGTCGTCAGCTCGTTCCACCACCACGCCGCGCTCCCGACCGAAGTGGAATTTTGGACCGGGTCGGAGGTGTCGAACGAGTGGTTGGAAAGGTACCCCGCGACGCCCCTCGGGACCGGGCCACCGGATTCGCGCATCACGGGGGTTCCCTGCCACTCCGGTAGCGCGGTCAAGTACGACGCGTACGGGAACGCCCGGAGCAAGAATTCCCGCAATCCGATGAAGCTGAGGGCGTTGGCCGGGAGGTTGAACGGCACCGGCGTGTCGAGTCGGGCCGAACTCGAGTTGGCGCTGACCCACGGGGCGAGCACCGTGGCCGTCAGTTCGAGAGTGGGGACCAGCTCTCCCGACAGATTGCCGGCCGCCGCCACCGCATTCAAGGCAGAGAGGCCAGAAGGGGAGTACTGCCCGACGTAAGCGATGTCGATCGATCCTTGGGAGACGTTGCCGATCAACTCCGAGAGATTGGTCGAGGCGCTGAACGTCGCGTTGACGGTCGGCGCCTCCCGGCTCGGTTCAGGCCCGCATCCGGGGACGTACTCGCAGCCGGTCGGTTCGGCGTACGCCGGATTGATCGAGAACCGCGCGTATCCCTGGTCGAGGCCGACCGAGGCGCGGTCGAGTTCGTACGGGCCCGAACCGACGGCCGCCCACCGGACGAGCGGGGGCGGGTCGGCCAGGCCCGCGGTCTCTGCCCCATCCCAATACGTCGGCGGGAGGCTCTCCACAAAAGCCTGGTACGACGGGTCGGTGGATGCGTTCGCTCCGGTCGGGAGGAGGCAGGGGCCATCGCCGTCGACCGCGGGCGACCCCGGTAGGCCGGGAAGCCCGGCCCCCTTCACGTAGTACCAGCCGCAAGAGACGATCGCCAATGACGGTTCAGCCAAGATCGCCAAGAGCTCGCTCGCCGGAGCGCTGACGCCGTCGGATTCGATCGTCAGGCAGCCGTGCCCGTCGGCGATCGCCGACGACGGGCAGAACGGGGTGGCGTTCACGAGGAGATGGGAGAGGATCGAGCTCGCGGTGTTGTTGAACGGATAGTGGAGCCCGTGATCCCAGCTCGCGTTGCCCGGGCCGAGGACGGCCGCGCCGAGCCACGTGGCGGCGGGCGTCGCCTCTGCATAGACCAGGGCCCGGGCGAGCGACAAGAGGACGTCGGTCGGAAAGACCGGCCAGCTCGCTCCGGTCACCGGATCGTGGAATCTCGCCGCGGGGTCGATCACGAACGTCCAGTCGGCCGAACCGGCGGTCGGGCCGGGGACGATCAACGAGGAGCCGTAGAGCTCCGCGCACGCGGTCGTGCCGGGAACGCAGGTCGCGAGATCCGGCACGAACGGGCTGCTGGAGTTGCCAGCGAAATTGACGAGCGTTTCGTAGACGTTCATCTCGACGCTGAGGCTGCTCGGGTCGGTCGAGAAGGCCGGGTCGAACGTCGCCGGAAGCTGCGGATACGCCATCCCGATCGTGCCGGGGTTCGGAGGCGGCGCGAGCGTACCGGATGGTTCGCTGGCTATTCGCGCGGCCGACGGCGCGGCTCCCCGCTCGGGGGCGATGCTTCCCAACGCGCCCGGTGGAGCTGTCGCCGCGCCGACGGCGATCAGGAGCACGGCCAACGCAACGGAGAGGCCGAGTCGGGCCGAAGGCGATCGGTCCCGGGTCCCGAGGGTTCGGCCGGCCGTTCGGATGGCCTTCATGGGGATCGCTCCTTGGATCCGGACCGTTGGATTCACCGGTTCGAATCTCTAGCGGCCTCCCATCCCTTAAGCATGGGGGGGTTCTCCTGGCTCGGCGATCGTCCGGGGCCGTGACACCGTCGATCGCCCGCACCGATGAAGCCGCCGTCGTACATAGTCGTCCTCGCCGACTCGGATCCGGTGGCGCGGGCCGTGAGCGAACAGTTATCCGGCGGGCGCGCGACCGACTACCGGGTCGACGGAGCTTCGATCCGGGCGGTGGGCGACCGGGTGTGGGCCGTGCGTCGTCCCGGTCCTCACATCCACGACGACCGGTTGGACGAGCGGCTTCCCGCCGAGCTCCGGGCTCAGAGGGTCACCCTCGTCTTTCCGTCGATCCATCGAAGCTCGGAGGGTCGGCCGGCGCTCACCGTTCATCCCCTCGGCAATCCCCGACCGACCGCGGAGTACGGAGGCGCACCGGAGCTCCTCGTGCCGACGAACCCTCCGCTGATGACCGGTGCGCTCTTGGGGCTGGGCGAAGTCGCCGGGGCGATCGACGGCCTGGCGGCGACGTTCGAAGCGACCCACCACGGCCCGGCGCTCGGAGTACCCGCGTTCTTCGTGGAGGTCGGCGAGGAGGTGCTCCGTCGCCCGGAGTCTTCCGAGGTCGTCCGGCGCTTGTCGCAGCTTCTGTTGGTGATGCAGCCGACGCAGGGCGATCGTGTGGCCGTCGGGGTCGGAGGCGGCCACTACGTGCCGCAGCTGACGGATCTCGCCCGTCGTCGCCGTTGGTCGTTCGGCCACCTGTTGTCCCGATACGCGCTCGACCCTTGGCCCGAGGCGTCGCGGCGCCTTCGGGCGGCGGTCGAGCGCACCCCGGGGGCCGAAGGCTACGTTCCCGCGAAGCGGGCGGATCCGCCGATCGAGTTCGAGCGGGACCCGATCCCGCGCCTACGACCGGACGAGGCGCGGCCGCGGGCCGGCCCGGCCATGGCCGGGCCCGAGCGGTCCGACGACCACCTGAGCGAACGCTGAGCCGCCGTAGACTTGGGCGGCGGCGACGCGGACGGCTTCGCTCCCGAGGCTCCTGAGGCATTTCGGCCAATCGATCCAGAACGTTTCGGGAAGGTGGAACCGAACGACCTCCTCCGCGAGCGCGTGGGCGTCGGCGGTCGTTTCGAGCGCCGTCGGGATCTCCCCGATCACGCTCTCTCGGGTCGCGGTGAGTTCGCGTTCCGGGATTCCCTGTTGGGTCAGGCGTTCCAACTCCTCCGTGAGCAGCGAGAGCGTGGTGGGCCATCGATCCGGCGAGGTGCCGGCGGCCACGGTCCAACTTCCCCCCCAACGGCCGGCCCACAGCTCGCTCGACGCATCGTAGGCGAGGCCGCGGCGTTCCCGCACTCGTTGGAAGAGCCGAGCGATCGCCGGCCGACCCCCGAGCACCTCGTTCGCGAGAAAGAGCGCGGGGTACTGTTTGTCGGCGCGCGGCAGCGCCGGTCCCCCGAGGCGGATCTCCACCTGGGAGCCTCCCTCGAGCCGAACCGTCTTCTTCGACGGGGGCATCGAGCGGCGCGGCCATCGAGGCGGGCGCGGGCCGGCGAGCCGGCGGGATCGCAAAAACCGCCGAACGATCGCGCGCGGGAGTCGTCGGCCCGCCGGCAGGGTGACGACGAGCGCGGCGCCGGCCACGGGAAAGTGCTCGCTGTGGAAGTGAACGATCTCCTCCCGCCCGATGGCGTCCAGGCAGCGAGCCGATCCGCCCCCGGTCCGACGGTACGGATGGCCCGGCGGAAAGATCGCCTCGGCCAGCTCCCGTTCCGCCCGGGCGCTCGGCTGGGTGGCTTCCCGCATCCGTTCGACGTGGAGTTCGGAACGGACCCGTTCCACCTCCTTCGGATCGAACCGCGGTCGAAAGAGCGCGTCGGCGAAGAGCTCCGCGAGCGATTCGGCGGCCCATACCGGCCCCCAGAGCGTGGTCGCGACGACCTCCGCGTCGATCCGACTCGAGATCGTCGCCCCCGCGGCATCGAGTACCCGGGCGAATTGGCGGCGGTCCCGGCGGCCAGCGCCGGCGGTGAGTAGCCGCGACGCCGCTCGCGCGAGTCCGTGCAATCGGGGAGGGTCGTAGCCGTAGCCGGCCGGGGCGAGGTACGTGGCGCTGAACGTCGGGGACGAGGGCGGCATCCGTTGGAGACCGAGAAGAACCCCGCTATCGTTCGCCACGTACCGGACCTCTCTCGGATCGACCAGTCGGATCATCGGGGCCTCCCGGGCGACGTCGGTTCGTAGCGAACGATATTGACGCGGTCCGGCGAGAGCCATTCGCGGGCGGCCGCGGCGATCTCGTCGGCGGTCGTGCGAAGGCACCCGGCGAAGAGCCGCCGCTCGAGCGACGGCCCCCCCAGCGTCGCGAACAGGCCGAGCCGGAACCCCACCCGGGACGCCCCTTCGTACGCCAGTTCGGCTCCGCGTCGGATCTTCGCCCGCGCTTCTCGCAGCTCGCCGTCTGTCGGCCCGCGAGTCGCGAGCCGGTTGGCGAGCGCTCGGACGCGCTCTTCGATTTGATCGAGCGATCGGCCCGGGGCGGCCTGCACGCGCACGCAAAACAGGCCGGGATCGATCTTCGGCGTCCAGTCGCTCGTCGCGCGAACCGCGAGGCCGGTATCGACCAGCGCGCGGTACAGTCGGGAGCTCGGATGGTCGGCTCGCCGTCGCCAGCCCGCCCCGGCGGCGAACAACCGGCTCTCTCCCCCGAGGATGACATCGAGCAGCACGAAGGTCGGAGCGAGCGGGCTACCGACGGCCGGCGCGGGCCATCCGAAGTAGACGAACGGGGTGCTTCCCGGGCCGGTCAACGTGGAACGTCGCGGTCCGTACTGGGCCGGTTCCGCCGGCGGGGTTCGACGGGGTGTCGCCGGCCCTTCGAGGGATCCGAACTGGGCTTCCACGGTCCGCCGGAGCTTCGCCGCGTCGAATCCACCCGCGACGACGAGGGCCGCCCGTCGCGGGCCGTACTGGGCCCGATAATACTCCCGCAACTCGGCCGGCCGCATCGTCTCGATGTCGGTCCGCCAGCCGAGCGCGTCCCACCGGTACGGGTGACGCCGGAAGGCGAGCTGATAGAGCTCTTCCTCGGCCTTGAACTCCGGCCAGTTCTCGTTGCCCTCCCGTTCGGAGAGGATCACCTCCCGCTCCCGCTCGACCTCCCGGTCGGAAAGGAACGCCCCGGTCAGGCGGTCGGCTTCGATGGCGAGCGGGAGACCGACGTGGGCCGAGGGCACCGTCGCGAAGTAGGCGGTGAAGTCGGTGTCGGTGAACGCGTTCAACGTACCGCCGACTCCGACGACCGCCCGGTCGATCGACCCCTTGGGGAAGTGAGGGGACCCCAAGAACAGCAGATGCTCGATGCAGTGGGAGGCACCGGTGAGACCGGGCCGCTCATCCCGGGAACCGACCGAGTGCCAGAGCCAGACGCTCGCCGTTGGGCTCGCGGCGAGCGGAGCGAGAATGACCGTTAGGCCGTTCGCGAGGCGCAGGGTCGTTCGGCGAGGTCCCGTCCCAAGCGGCACCGGGGCGTCGGAGGCGACTATCCTGATAACGTGCCCCCCTCCGCGGCCCCTGGCCCGTTGGGGGCACAATCCTCATGCGGGGTCGGTCGGTATCTTCGGGAATGGGCCGAGACGTCGGTCGGCGGGCGGCGATGCGTCGGGGCTCGCGGTCGATCCGCTCCGCGGCCGTTGCCCTCTTCCTCGTCGCGGTCATCGCAGTCGGGGTAGGCCCGGGAGCGAAGGCGATCGGCGGGCTGTCGATCCCAGCGCCGGCCTCGCCGACCACGGCGGCGTCCTCCCCTTCGATCCCGTTCTCGGTGCACGAATCGGGGTTGCCCGCGGGTACTCTCTGGACGATCGCCGTCTCGACCAATACGTCCACCCGCTCGACCCCTCCGGTCTCGACCCCGTACCTGAACGGCTCGCTGCTACCGGGGATGTACTGGTTGATTCCCCAAGCCGCCGGATACGGTTCGACCCCGTTTTCCGTGCTGGTCCGGCTCTCGACGCAGTCGGTCGCGGCGAACGTCACGTTCGTGCCGGGCGGTTCCGTGGTGCTGACCGTCTCCCCGATCACGGCTTCGATCCGCCTCGACGGAACCCCGTTCTCGCTCGGGCTATTTCCGAGTAACCGGACCATCGCCTTCGCGCCGGGCATCGCCTCGGTGGAAGTCACCAGCCCTGGATTCCTTCCGTACTGGAACAACGTCTCCGTCACAGCGGGCGTTTCGATCGCCTTGAATGTAACTCTGTATCCCGTTCCTCCCGCGCCGGGGGAAGCGGCCGTGTTCGCCGCGAGCTTGGGCGTCGTGCTGATCGCCGCCGGCCTGGTGCTCCTGGCCGTCGCCACCTACCGGCTCCGTCACGACCCGCGGCAGCAGGCCCGCTCCCGCATCTTCCGAGGCGATCCGGATCCGATCCCCTGGGTTCGGGATGAATCGTCCGGCCGTCGGCCTCCGCCGCCCTCGCCTCCACCCGGATAGCGAACCGATCGAGTCGGCCTCCGGGCTCCGAAGCGACCCTTCGCTTCCGATCCGGCCCGGCCGCGCCCGCACGCAAACCGTTAAGCGATAATCCGACCACCGCCCTGTCGTGCACCCGGCGGCGCGCCTCGTGCGACTCCCGAACGTTCTCGTGTCGCTCGCGGGAACGGTGGTGGGCGGCTTGGCCGCGTTCGGCCGAGGAATCTCTCTGCCGTGGGGGACGGGAGGGGCGATCGTGCTCGCCGCCGTCTCCACGGCGTTCGTCACCGCGGCGGGCAACATCCTGAACGACCTCGGGGATCGGGTAACCGACCGACAGAACCATCCGGACCGACCGCTCGTGACGGGAGCGATCTCGGTGTCGGCCGCCCGGGCGGCGTGGCCCACGCTCGTTCTCGCCGCGGCGCTCCTCATCGTCCCCGTCGCGCTCGCATTTCCGCTGATCGCCCTACTGTTGGCGGTCGCCGTCGCCCTCGTCGTCGGGTACGAGCGCCGGGCCAAGGCGAGGGGGCTGTGGGGCAACGCCTCCGTGGCGCTGCTCACCGGCCTCGTCTTCCTCTACGGAGGGGCCGCCGTCGGGAACGCCGTCGTCATGCTCCCGTTCGCGGCGATGGCGTTCTTCGCCACGCTCAGCCGGGAGCTCATCAAGGATATGGAGGATGCCGAGGGCGATGTCGACCGCGTGACGGTGCCGCGCCGGTACGGGCCGGTCGTGGCGACCCGTGCGGCGCGGGCCGCCGTCCTGGCGGCGATCGTCCTCAGCGCGGTGCCGTTCTTCGTTCTCGTCGTCCCGTCGTCCGCCGCCGGCATTATGTACGGAGGGTTGGTCGGCCTCGCCGATGCGGTATTTCTCGTCAGCGTCGCATTCCTGCCCGAACGGCTCCACTGGGAACAAACGATGAGCAAGGTGGCGATGGCCGTCGCCCTCGTGGCGTTTTTGGCCACCGCGTTCCGATGACGCCGTTCGCGGTCGGCCCGGTCGAGCGGCAATTGCGCCGGCGGCTCCGGGCCGGTCCGCTCCACTTCACGCTGATCGACCCGGATAAGTCGCCGGGGGCAGCGGCCGCCCGCCTCGCGCTCGGGGCCGTCGACGCGGGGAGCGACGCGATCCTGATCGGCGGCTCGACCGGCATCTCCCGGTCGAGGATGAGCGAGGCGGCGCGGTCGATCCGTCGGGCCGTCCGGGTCCCGGTCGTGATCTTTCCCGAAGGTCCGCGGTCGATCACCCCGGACGCGTCGGCGATCTTGTTCATGAGCCTCCTCAATTCGAGGAACCTGGAGCTCGTGATCCGGGCTCACGTGCGCGCGGCCCCGATCGTCCGGGCGCTCAAGCTCGAGGCGATTCCGATGGGCTACCTCGTGATCGCGCCGGGAATGAGGGTCGGGGAGGTCGGGGAAGCCGATCTCGTGCGGCGCCACGATCCGAAGACCGCCGCGGCGTACGCCCTCGCCGCCGAGATGCTCGGGATGCGGTGGGTCTACCTCGAGGCCGGCTCGGGCGCACCGGCGCCGGTCCCGGCCCCACTCGTCCGCGCCGTCCGGCGGGCGGTGACCGTGCCCGTCATCGTGGGTGGCGGCATCCGAACGTCCTACGACGCTCGTTCGCTCCTGGCCGCGGGCGCCCAGATCCTCGTGACCGGGACCATCACCGAGGAAGAAGGGATCGGCCCGGCCTTCCGGTCGATCGTTCGCGAGGTGGTCCGCGCCCGTGGCCGCTAACGTCTCCTCTTCCGCCGCTGATCCGCGCGCGCCGCCCCGGCGGACGAATTTCGTCTTCACCGCGCCTAGCACGCCGGTCGCGTTCGGGCTCCTCGTCGCGGGCTCGTTCGTGGCCGCCGTGGTCACGGTGTACCCGACCGCCAGCGCGTCATCCTTGGGGGCGGCCTGGGCGTATCTCTACCTCGGACCCGCGCTCGTCGCCGCCTTATTGACGACGCCGATCGCGAAGGGACTCGGAGGGCGGTTCGAGTTCCGCCGTTCCGTCCTGCTGGCCGGCTCCGGCCTTGCGCTGATCCTCCCGATCCTGCTCGTCGGGCGTCTCGCGTTGGCCCTCGCCCCGACGTATCTCGGATCGATCGCGCCCGTCGTGTGGTTCCTCGCCGGCCCGCTCATGTGGCTGCGCCACCTGAGCCTGTACGGCGTCTCCCGAGCGAGCCACGCCCGGTCGATGGCGCCCGCGCTCCTCCAACCCGTCGCGGGGCTCGTCGGCGCCTTCGCGTGGTTCCCCTCCACCTTTGCCGACGTGGCGGCCGCGGCGATCTTCCTCGGGCTCGGATTCCTCTGCGCCGCCCTCCTGTTGCGCGCCACCGACCGGCCGATGCGGCGGGAGTTCAAGGTCTCAGGAGTCTCGCTGATCCGGCCGATGCTCGACCACGTCAGCCGTCGGGACCCCGGCGCGACGGAGACGCTGGAGGCGTTCTTCGAACGGTTCTCGGTGCCCGCCGACTTGCGAGTGCGTCTCGTCGGGTTCCGGTCCGGTGCCGACTGCCGTGCGACTGTTGCGCTCCCCACGGTACACCCGGGCCCGTTCGCGGCGCTCGGGGCGAGCGACCTGCCCCGAAAGCTCCGGGAACACCTCGCGCCGCGGGGCGGCTTCGTCTTTGTCCCCCACACTCCGTGCGACCACGACCTCGACCTGCCGAGCGACGCGCAGCTGCGGCGCGTCGTCGACGCGCTCGACGATGTCCAGCGCCGACTCGACCGGCCCGGGGGGACCCGCGGCTCGAGCCGGCTCGTCTCCCCGCGGCCCGGATCGCTCGCCCGAGCGCAGTGGCTCGACGGGGTGGCGTGGGTAATCGTCTCCCAGGCTCCCCACCCCACCGACGATATCTCCTACGCGGTCGCCGATCGGATCCGTCGGGAGCTCCTCACCGCCGGCGTCGAGCACGTCGCGCTCATCGATGCGCACAACTCCTACGTCCCCGATGAAGGGGACATCAGCTACGCGACTTCGACCGCGGAAACGCTCGTTCGGGACGCGAAGGCGGCGGTCCTCGCCGCGCGGGACGCGGCCGTCCCGGGACCGCTCGAGATCGGGACGGCCGCCAGGACGGGCTACGGAATCCGCGAGCACGGCATCGGGCCGGAAGGGATTCGGGCGCTCGTCGTCCGGACGGCCGGGACCACCACGGCGTACGTCCTGATCGACGGGAACAACCTCATGATCGGCGCGAGGGAGCGGATCCTGCGCTCGCTGCTCAAAGTCGTCGACGACGCGGAGGTCCTGACGACCGACAACCACGTCGTCCACGAGGTGGACGGCGGCGTGAACCCCGTCGCGGAGCGGTATCCCGCCGACGCGATCGCGCGCGACGCGCGCGAAGTCGTCGAGCAGGCCGTGGGGTCGCTTGCCCCCGTCGAGGTCGTCACCGCCGAAGCCGAGGTCCCGAACGTCCGCGTGCTCGCTCCCGGGTTCGCCGGGCGCCTGATGACGAGCCTCGGAGACACCCAGGTCGTCTTCGGGCACGCGGCGGTCACCACCCTTCTCGTGCTGGTGGCGCTCTCCACTGCCGTCATATTGGTCATTCGGTGAGGCGGGTCGATGAACGCGCGCGCCCCCTCCCCCGAGCGGCCTCCTCTCGACCCCGCGGCGGTGCTCGAAAGCGAGGACGCCCTACGATGGCTGACCGGTCTCGTCGCCGCCGCCCCCACGAACCTCGAGGACCCGCTCCACGGTCGGTGGGAAAAGCCCGCCTACCGGACCGCCGCCGATCAGATCGTACGGATCGCCCAGCGGCTCGGACTCGCCACCCGGATCTACGACCCGCTCGTGCACGACGACGCGCTCGCCCCGGCGCTGCACGGCCTCCCCCGGCCGAACGTCATCGTCGACCTGGACGCCGGCGCCCCGCGCACCCTGCTCATCTTGAGCCACTACGACGTGGTCCCCGTTCCCCGTGAGCAGCGGAGCCGGTGGCGATCGCCGCCGCACACGCTCACCCAGCGCGAGGACGGTCGGCTCTACGGACGCGGCGCGAACGACGATCTCGGGAGCGGCGTGGTCACCTCCCTGCTCGCCCTCGGCCGGCTCGCCGAGCGGCCCCGGCTCGACTGGAACGTCCGGCTGATCGCCGCGTGCGACGAGGAGACGGGGGGCGAAGGCGGGATCGAAGCGATCAAGGCGCACGACGCTCGGTTGCCCCCGAACGACCCGAATCGGTTCCTGCGGGCCGACGCGGCCGTGATTCCGGACGGCGGACCCGAGGTGATCGCGGGCTCGAGCGGACTCGCCTTTCTCGAGGCGTCGTTCGATGGGCCGTCGACGCTCGAGCAAACGGTCGGTCTCGCCGAGACGTTGATCGGGCTCCACGCCGTGGCCCGCGAGTATCGATCGGTCTACCGCTCGATCGATTGGCCCGACCACGGCGCGCCGGAGCCAGTGATCACCGGCCGCGCGACGCTCACGCAGTTCGATCTCGCGATGCCGAGCGCGAGCGAATCGGCGTGCCGGATCCAACTGCACGCCGAGACGGATGCGGGAAACCAGATCCCCGAACGCGTCACCCTCGTGTTCGAAGGACCGTCGGCGAAGCTCGCCGGCCTAGCCGACGAGCTCGCGAAGTCCGTCGCGCCGCCGTTTCGGCTCGAGACGTCGGAGATTCGCACGAGCCTCGACATCGACCCGAAAGCGCTCGCCGTTCAGGTCGTCGGGCGGGCGGCGCACGGCGGTTATCCCCACCGAGGGGCGAACCCGGTCCCGGCGGCGGTCGCCGCGCTCCGGTCGCTGCTCGCCGCCGGCCGGTTGGGCCCGGCAGACCCGGCCTCGGCGACCGGGGTGGTCGACCTGCGGCTGCCTCCGGAAATGGAGCTCGCGCCCGGTCTCGCGCCGGTGCTTGATCGGGTCGAGCAGTGGGCCCGGGCGCACGCCCCGGCCGCTCGGGTGACCGCGCCCCCGGCCCGCTCCCGCTCGGGTTACGCGATCGCGCCGGATCACCCGTTCGTCGTCCGATTCGCGGAACGGATGCGGGCCAGCTTCGGCCACGCCGAGATCGTCGGAGAGTACGGCGGGACCGATGCGAGCGCGCTCCGGGATCTCCGGACTCCTTCGGGCGAGCCGATGCCGGCCGTCGTCTTTGGGAGCATGGATCGGTCGGCGAACATCCACGATGCGGAAGAGAGCGTCGACCCGCGGCTGTTGGCCGCGGTCGCGCGCACGCTCGAGCGCTTGGTCGCCAGCGCCTAAGGACGGGGAAGGCGCGTGCTCGACCCCCACCTGCTCGTCGTCATGGCGGTGATCTGGGTGCTGCTGCCCGCGTGGGTGGCGAGCGCCCTCGCGACGATCCCGCGCGGGGTGGGACCTCCGATGGATTTCGGACGGAGCTGGCCGGGAGACGGCCGGCGGATCCTCGGCCCGAGCAAGACGTGGAGCGGGTTTCTCTTCGGGGGGTTCGCGGCGATACCGGTCGGCCTGCTCGAAGCGGCCCTGATCCTCGCCGCGCCGGGCAACCTCGCGGTCGTTCCCCAGCTGGCGCCGTCGGTGGAAAGCGCGGTACCCGTGGTCGCCTTGATCGCCTTCGGGGCGATGACGGGCGACGCCCTCGGCTCGTTCGTCAAGCGACGCCTCGGGCGGCCGAGCGGCGCCCGCGCGATCCTCCTCGACCAGCTGCCGTTCGTCGCCGTGCCGATCGCGCTCGGGCTCTGGCTCTACCCGTCGCTGTTCGTGCCGGTCTTCGTCGGCTGGGAAGCGGCTTTATGGGTCATCGTGCTGACCGTCGGTCTGCACGCCGCGTTCAATTGGATCGGCTACCACGCGCGGCTGAAGAAGGTGCCGTGGTGAGGGCGAACCCCGAGCGTATCGTTCCCCCTTCCCCGGCCGAAGTCGTCGACCTTTTGCTCGGGGCCGGGGCCGTCCGGTTCGGGCGGTTCACGCTGACGAGCGGCCAGACGTCCGACGTCTACGTCGATGTGAAGCGGGCGTGGACCGACCCGGCCCGGCTCTCGCTCCTGGCCCGCGCGCTCGCCGCCCGAGCCGGCGCCGAGCCTCGGCTCGGGGGCATGGAGCTCGGCGCGGTCCCGCTCGTCGTCGCCACGGCGCTCCTGTTGGGCCGGCCGTTTGTCGTCCTGCGCAAGCAGCCGAGAGACCACGGCACCCGGCAGGCGTTCGAAGGGGAGCTATCGGCCGGCGACGCGGTGCTCCTGATCGAGGATGTCGCCTCGACCGGCGGGAGTTCGCTGCGATCGGTCGAGATCCTCCGGGAGCACGGCGCGGTCGTCGAACGCGCCATCGTCGTCGTCGATCGCGAGATGGGGGCCCGCGAGCGGCTCGCCACGGCGGGGGTACGGCTGGAGGCGCTCGCCACCCTCTCGGACCTCCGTGGGGCGCGGGCGGAACGCCCGGGCCCGTCGGCGTGAGCGCAGTCGTCCGGCCGGACGCGACCGTCCGGCTCGATGATCCGGCCGAGGCGACGTCGACGTACGCACGCGGGTACTTCGGCACCCTTGGGGCGGACGGGACGCTCACGCTCGACCGGTACGAGGCGGTGTACCTCCTCGAGATGCAGCGGCTCGAGGTCGTCAACGGGCGCGGCCGGGCGGTCCCGTGGCCCGCGCTGTTCCGCGCCAGCGCCCGGGCGGAGCCGGGGTTCGGCGTCCGATACCTGGTCTACCGCGATCTCCGCCAGCGGGGGTACGTCGTGCGGGCGCCGGCTCCGGTCACGGCGTTCGCGGTCCTGCCGCGAGGCGGCACCCTTCACAAGACGCCGGCCCGCTTCTGGGTCGACGCGGTGAGCGAGCGCACCCCGTTCGACCTGCGCCGGCTGTTCGAGGTCGCGGACCGGACGATCGGCTCGAAGAAGAGCCTCCTGCTCGGGGTGGTCGACGAGGAGTCGGACCTGACGTACTACCGGGTCCGCCGGACCAGTCCGAGCGGAACGCTGAGCCGCAGCCGGCTCAGCACGCCGACGACCGGATGGGTGAGCGAGGACCGCGTGCTGATCTTCGACCCGACGGCCGTGGAGTCGCTCGGGCGTGGCCTCGCCTTCGGAAGCCGCGTCGGGAGCCGGCTCGAGCTCAGCTTGATCGAGGCCGCCTATCTCGTCGAGACCGGCGAGCTCGAGCTCAAGGACGCGCGGTCGGGCCGCGGAGTGCCGTTCGACGTGTTTCAGCGCCGCGCCGCTCGGATCGACCGCCGCTACCGCGAACGGCTCGCGGCCTACCGCCACCTGCGCGAACGGCGGCTCGTGGTGAAGACCGGGTTCAAGTACGGCGCACACTTTCGCGCGTACCCACGCAACCCCGAGGAGGCCCACGCCCGTTACCTCGTGCACGCCGTGCCGCTCGACCACGTGACGACGTGGGCAGAGATCGCGGCGGGGGTCCGCGTCGCCCAGGGCGTCCGCAAGGAGTTTCTGCTCGCGGGAGTTTCGGCCGACGGCGTCCCCCGGTTCCTGGCTCTCGAGCGGGTTCGCCCCTAGCGAGGTCGACGGCGGGCGCTCACCGGCTCCGGTTCGCCGAGCAGCTCGGGCGAACGGAGCGCTTCGAGGAGCGCATCGTGCTTTCGCTCGTCCGCCTCCATGCTCGCCCAGAGGAGGCCCATGAGCCCTCCGAGCGTCCGGCCGACGCCCTTCGGGGTGGCGCGTTCGGCCGCCCGTTCCCGAGCGATCATCGCCGCGAGGTCGGCCGACGTGATGCCCGAGGGGCGGGGCCGGTCGATCCCGCGCTCGAGGTACGTCTCGATCGAGGCGACGATCTCCGCGTGGCGCAGCGAGTCGGAGGCGATCTGCCGGAACAACGAGCGGGTCAGTTCGTCGCGCGACTTCTGGGCGAGCCGCATGCACAGCGCCACGGCGAGCTGCTCGCCGGTGATCCGGCGGCGGAGCGCCCGGCGCAGCCGGTAGGGCCGCGGCGGCTCCTCCGCGGGGGCGAGCGGGACGGATCCGATCCGCCGGGCCAGCTCGCCCGCGGCCTCGAGCACCCGCGCCGAGGCGGCCGACGGATCGTCCGGCTCCCTCGAGAGCCGGCGGGCGAGGCCGGCCGCCCACGACCGGACCGCCGTCCCGGCTTCGATCGAGGAGAGCTGCCGGCGGAGCCGCTTACCGGAAAGGTACTGCGAGACGGCCGACGGCGCGACACCGAGCCGACGGGCGGCGTCGCGCTCCGAGAGCCCGAGCCCTTCGACCAGTTCGCGGGCGAGGAGTGCTTGGGTCACCTGGACCCACCCGACCGGCCCCGCGATGGGACCGCCTTCTTTCCGTCCGGCGCGAACGGAATCCCCTTCGACCGCCATCGAAATCGTTCACACCGTGAACGCCGTGCTATATTTCATCACATCGTTATGCTTTAATACGGGGTCCCTGTCGGACGACCCCGGCGAGGTTCGTGGCGAATTTTCCCCTATTGGTCGGTCTGTCGGCCGTCATGGGGCTATCGATCTTTCTCTCGCTGCCGGTTGTCCTCCACCGGGACCTGAAGGCCCGGACGGTCCAGCTGCTGAGCGCGGGGGCGGTCGGCCTGTTGGTGTTCCTCCTCGCGGACATCTTCTCCGATGTCGCTTCGCTCAATACCGGGAGCGGTCCGTACCTCACGGACCCGCTGTACGACGGCCTGTTCTTGCTCGGGGTCGGGGGCGCCTACGGCCTGCTCTTCGGGGTCGAACGCCGCCGGCGGAACCGGCGATGGAGCCCCCTCGCGGTGGCGCTCATCATGGCGAGCGCGATGGGCTTTCAGAACCTGACCGAGGGGCTCGTTTTCGGCGCGGCGTGGTCGGTCGGCACCCTCGGGTTCCTCACGGTCGTCTTCGTCGGCTTCCTCCTTCAGAACTTCACCGAAGGGTTCCCGATCGCCGCTCCGCTCCTCGGCGAATCGGCCGTACCGGTCTCGATGCTCGTCGGCCTGTATCTGATCGGCGGGCTCCCTACGGTGGTCGGGGCCGCCGTCGGATTCTTCTATTCGTCGACGCCGCTCGTGATCTTCTTCGATGCCGTCGCGATCGGTGCCATCCTCTACGGCATCCTTCCGATGCTCCGGTCGTTGTTGGGCCCCGAAGAGAGCCGGGAGGCCTCCCAAGCGAAGCAGGCGCTCGTCTACGTGGGCATCGTGATCGGCTTTCTCGTCGGCTTCCTCGTCAACGCGTTCTGAAGCGACTCGGGCGGGCTCGCCGGCCGTCTCGTTCGGCGAGGGCCCGATCGGCAGCGACGGCGATCTCGCGGAGGGTCGCTCCCATCGCCGCCGCGGGGTGCGGATGACGCTCGGCGATCTCTTCGAGGATCGTTCCGACGATCACCCCGTCGGCTCCGGTCGCGATCGCCCGACGGCTCGAAGCGGCGTCTCGCACTCCGAAGCCAACGGCGATCGGTATCGTCGCCGCCGCGGCTCGGGCGGCCCGGACCAAACGGCGCAGGTCGACCTCCGCGCCGCGCGCGCTGGCGCCGGTCGTCCCGTAGCGGGAAACGAGGTAGAGGAACCCCCGGGTCGCGCGGGCGATGCGACGGATGCGCTCCGTGCCCCGCTGGGGGGCCGCGAGGAGGACGAGGTCGAGGCCTTGGTGGTCCGCCGCCCGCCGCCACGTCCTGGATTCTTCCAGCGAGAGATCGGCGACGATCACCGCGGAGACGCCCGCGGCTCGCAGCTCGCGAAAGCTCCGCGCTAGTCCGCGCACCCACAACGGGTTCGCGTAGGTCAACAGGGCGACCGGCAGGACCGAGCGGACCGTCCGGGCCGCGTCGAGCAGGTCGGCGAACCGGGTGCCGTGCTCCCGGGCGCGACCGGCCGCGGCCTCGAGGACGGGGCCGTCGGCGATCGGATCGCTGAACGGGAGGCCGAGTTCGATCGCCGTCGCCCCGGCCCGCACCAGCGCCGTCGCGACCGCCGGGAGCTCCCGATGCCGGGCGCGATCGATCAGCCAGTACGGCATCACGATCGGCCGACGCGCATCGCGCGCCGCGCGGAACGCCTCAGCGACGGTCGCCACCGACCTGCTCCAAGTCCTTGTCGCCGCGCCCCGAGAGGGTGACGACGATCCGCTCGTTCGGCCGACGTCGGCGGGCCTCGCGCATCGCGGCATAGAGGGCATGGGCGGGCTCCAGGGCGGGAAGGATTCCCTCGTCCCGCGCCAGCCATCGGAACGCCGCGAGCGCTTCCCCGTCGTGCACCGCCACGTACCGGACCCGACCGGTCGTCTTGAGCCAGGCGTGCTCGGGACCGACACCGGCGTAGTCGAGGCCGGCGGAGATGCTCGCGGTGTCGAGGATCTGCCCCTCGCCGTCCTCGAGGACGTAGGAATAGCTCCCGTGCAAGATCCCCGGACGGCCCCGGGTGAGGGAGGCCGCGCCGACCGGATGGCCGCGGGGGCCGGCCGCCTCGACGCCGAGCAGCTCCACCGGGGTCGAGAGGAGGGGATGGAACGTTCCGATCGCGTTCGACCCGCCGCCGACGCAGGCGACCGCCATCGACGGAAGTCGGCCGAACGCGTGGAGCGACTGGCGGCGAATCTCCTCCCCGATGACGCTCTGGAGTTCGCGGACGAGCGTCGGGTACGGGTGCGGACCGACCGCCGAACCCAACAGGTAGTGAGTCGTCCGGACGTTTGTGATCCAGTCCCGGAGCGCGGCGTTGATGGCGTCCTTGAGCGTGCGGCTCCCCGTTCGCACCGCAACGACGTGGGTGCCGAGCAGCTCCATGCGGCGGACGTTCGGCCGCTGGCGCTCGATGTCGCGCTCGCCCATGTAGACCTCGGTTTCGAAGCCCAACGCCGCCCCGACCATCGCCGTAGCGACCCCGTGCTGGCCGGCCCCGGTCTCCGCGATGAGGCGCCGCTTGCCCATGCGGCGGGCGAGCAGGCCCTGGCCGAGGGCGTTGTTGATCTTGTGGGCTCCCCCGTGCAGGAGGTCTTCGCGCTTCAACCAGATCTCGGCCCCCCCGGCTCGACGCGTCAACCGCCGCGCGAAGTAGAGGGGGGTCGGCCGCCCGGCGTACGTCCGGCTCAGCCGCCGGAGCTCGGAGCGAAACTCCGGGTCCCGCCGCGCTCGCCGCCACGCGTCGTCGAGCTCTTCGAGCGCCGGGACGAGCGTCTCGGGCACGAACGCCCCTCCGAACGGACCGTAGCGCCTAGGCATGGCGTCGCTCGTACTCCGCGACCGCCGCGAGGAACTGGTCGATCCGCGCGAGGTCCTTCACTCCAGGCGCCCGTTCGATCCCCGACGAGACGTCCACCCCCCACGGATGGACCTCGTCCAGCGCCGCCGTCACGTTCTCGGGGGTGAGTCCCCCCGCGAGGACGAACTTGCGACCGGGGTGGTCGTTCACGAGTTGGGCGGCGACGGCCCAGTTGCCGGTCTCTCCGCTTCCGCCCGGCAAGGCGCCCCGGCCGGTGTCGAGGTGGAGCCGGGGAAACTCCTCGGCGGGCGGCACCGCGGGGGCCGATCCGGGTTCGCCCGCGCGCCCGAGCGGGAGCGACGGGACGAGGTGGTGGCGCTCCAAAAAGTCGAGTCCGTCCGGGATGGCGCCGTACACTTGGATCCGGTCGACGCCCGCCTCGTCGAACAGCCGGCGGACGAGCTCGGCGGTCGGCGCGACCGTGACCGCCCACGCTTCGGCGTTCGACGGAACGAGCGGGACGCGCTCCGCGATCTCCTCGACGGTGAGGTTCCGGGGGGACGCCGGTACTCCGACCACGAACCCGGCGGCCCCGCCTTCCGGCACGCGCTGGATCGCCGCCTCCTCGCGAAGTCCGCAGAGCTTGACGAAGGTCTTCACGGTCGCTGGCCTCCCGGCGGGCGGCGCAGCCCGTCCAAAAATCGGGCTGGGTCGGTCGATCGCGCGAGGGCCGAACCGACGAGGATCCCGTCGGCCCCGGCCTCGTAGAATGCGATCGCCTCCTCGCGGCCCTCAACTCCGGACAGACCGAGAACCGGCTCGGCGACGTCGTCGAGCTGCCGGAACGTGGCGCCGACGACCTCCCGTTCGATCCGCAGGTTGTCGAGGTCGCGCACGTTCACCCCCCACACGTCGGGCCGAACGGTCTCGACGGTCTTGAACTCCTCGGGCCGGTGCAGCTCGAGAACGACCTCGAGCCCCCGATCCCGGGCGGCGCGCGCGAGCGCGGAGAGGGGCGTGCGGAGGCGTCGTTCCGCCTCCAGCCGGGCGAGGAGGAGCACCGCCGCCGCGCCGGCGCGGGCCGCCGCGTCGATCTGAGCGAGATCAACCACGAAGTCCTTGAACAGAACGGGAGCGGATGTCTCAACGGACAAGCGGGCGACGTCGTCGACCGAGCCGCGGAACCGGTGGCGCGTCGCGAGGCAGGAGTATCCCGCGACCGCGTTCGCCGGCACCCGGGCGAGGAAGTCGCCGACGTCTCGCGTGGGAAGCTCGGGCGAAGCCGCTCCCGGCGATACGCGCTTGAACTCGGCCACGAGCGCGCCGCGGTCCCGCTCGCGCTCGATTGCCCGGGCCAACGACGGGGGAGTCCGGCCGTCCGTGGACGACGCGAGCCGATACCGTCCCGCCGCCAGATCGTCGCGCACGGCGGCCAGCACCTCGTCAAGGAACCCGGGCACCGGTCTCACGCCTCCCATCGCCGGCGCGCGGCGATCGCCGCGACGGCGCGCTCAACAGCCCTCGCTCGTCCGGAGTCGATCGCATCCCGCGCGGCGCGGACGCCGTCGGCCAGCGTCCGGGCCCGGCCGGCGAGCCAGAGCGCCGCGCCGCTCGTGAGCACCACCGATCCGCGACGCGCGCCCGGCCCCCCGTCCAGGATCCGGCGGGCTTCGATCGCCGCGGCCTCGGCCGGAAGCGCCCCCCAATCGCCGCTCGTTTCGCTCGGGCGCAGGTACCGCTCGGGGTAGACCACGAACGCCGTGGTTCTCCGGCCCCGTCGGACGACGACGTGGGTCGGGCGGCGCGGAGAGAACTCGTCGCATCCTTCGTCGCTCGTCATCGCCAGCGCGGCCGGGCACCCGAGCCGGGCGAGCGCCTCGACGGTGCGGACGGCGGCCGCCCGACTGGGAGTTCCGACGACCTGCACGGAGGGTCGCGCGGGGTTCACGAGCGGGCCGAGTCGGTTGAAGACCGTCGGAAGGCCAAGGAGACGGCGCGCGGTCGCCACGCGGGCGGTGGCGGGGTGAAAGAGGGGCGCGTGGAGGAACGCGATCCGCTCGCGGCGGTAGGTGGCCCGGGCGAAGCCGATCGAGGTCGTGGTCGGGAATCCCATCGCTTCGAGCAGGTCGCTCGATCCGCACGGCCCCCGGGAGCTTCGATTGCCGTGCTTCACGACCGGCAGCCCCGCCGCCCGGACGACGAAGGCGCTCACCGTGGAGACGTTGAACGACGGCCGCGGGGCCCCGCCGGAGCCGCAGAGGTCGACGGCCGCCTCTCCCGGCGGGCGGACGAACGGGATCGCCCGTTCTCGGAGCGCGCTCGCGAGCGCGACCAAGAGCTCGGTCGTCTCCGGCCGGGCCCGCAGCGCTACGAGCAGGGCAACGCGCTCCGTGTCGGTCCGTTCCGGATCCGCGAGAAAGTCGACGAGCCGCCCGGCCTCGGGCCGGGTGAGCGCGCGCGAATCGAGCAGGCGATCGACCCAGGTCGCGAGCGTCATCGCCGCACCTCTCGGAGGAAGTTCTGGAGAATCTGGGGGCCGGCGGGGGTGAGGTACGACTCCGGGTGGAACTGGAGCCCGAACACCGGGCGTTGCCGGTGGCGGATCCCCATCAGGTGATCCGCCGTCCCGAACGCGGAAGCCTCGAGGTCCCGAGGCAGCGTCGCGGGGTCGATCACGAGGGAGTGGTACCGCGCGGCGACGAACGGCGAGGCGACATCGGCGAACGGCGGTCCGCCGTCGTGCCGGATCGAGTCAATCTCGCCGTGGACCGGTCGACGCGCCCGGATGACGCTCGCTCCGTACACCGAGCCGATCAGTTGGTGGCCGAGGCAGATCCCGAGGAACGGTCGTTCCCGGTCCCAGGCGCGAAGCAGGCGGCGGGAAAGGCCCGTCACCCGTCGGTCGGAAGGGCTTCCCGGCCCGGGGGAGAGGACTACTCCGTCCGGGTCGACCGTGCGAGCGACCTTCCACGGCTCGGTCGAGCGCAGGCAGACGACCCGGGCTCCGAGGGAGGCCAACGCCTGCTCGATGTTGTGGACGAACGAATCTTCGTGATCGATGAGCAGGATCTTCACGGGGCCCCTCCGACGAGCGCGGCCTCGACGAGCTCGAGCTTGGCGAGGGTCTCGTCGTACTCCTGGCGGGGTCGGGACGCTTGGACGATCCCGGCGCCCGCGGCGGTGTAGAGCCGCTCCTTCGTCGCGAACCCGGTGCGGATCGCGAGCGCCCAATCGGCGGTCGCCGGCCCCCGAATCAGACCGACCGCCCCGGCGTACGGGCCGCGCCACGACCGCTCCTCGCGCCGGAGCAGCTCGGTGGCGCGGATCTTCGGGGCGCCCGAGACCGTGCCGGCCGGGAAGGTCGCCGCGAGCGCCTCCCACGGGCCGACGCCGCGGCGGGGAGTGGCGACGACCCGGCTCACGAGGTGGTCGACGCGGGCATAGCGGCGGCGACGCTCCGTGAATGCGAGTCGCACCGAGCCCGGGCGCGCGACCCGCCCGAGATCGTTGCGGGCGAGGTCGACCAGCATCCGGTGCTCGGCGAGCTCCTTCGGATCGAGCGCGAGCGGCCGACGGCCGACCCGGGCCGACCAGCGTCGCGGAACGGTCCCGGCGATCGGGTCGACGGTCAGCCGCCCCGGCCGGAGCTCGACGACGTTCTCGGGCGAGGCGCCGACGATCTCGCGATCCCCGAGCTTGAGGTAGTAGAAGTACGCGTACGCCTCGGCTTGGCGGAGCCGTCCCGCGCGCTCGAGGAGGTCCGCGGGCCGGGGCCACCGACGCCGCTGGGCCAGCACGATCTGGAACGCCTCGCCGGCGTAGATCGCCTCCCGGAGCCGGCGGACCGCCTGCTCGAACGCCGGCCGGGAGAGCGTCGCCTCGACCGGCGAATTCCGAAGCCGTCGGGCGAGCGGCCGGACCGACCGCCGCGGCGGCAGCCGATGTTGTTCGACCCGCTCCGCCAACGCCAACTCCCCGAGGGGGAACGGCGAGCCCCCCGGTCGGCGTGCGAGCCGCGGCTCGAACCACCCGACCGCGTCGAAGCCGACGTACCCGATCACGGCCCGGTCGTTCCCGCCGCGCAAGAACCGATCGGTCTCGCGGGCGAGCGCCTCGAGCTCCTCGTTCGCTCCGAGCGGTCGGATCTCGTCCGCGCCGGTGAACGAATAGGCGACTCCTCCTCCGTGCACCGGGTCCGTGCGCCGCTCGAAGAACCCCGCGGAGCGAGCCCGCGCGGCGCGCTCGGCAAAGCGAACCCACGGATCGGTCATCGGCGGGCCCCCCGTACGAGCGCATGATGCAACGCGGTCAAGACGCGCCGCTCCCGCCCTTCGGGAACGGCGATCGATACGGCCCGAGGCGTGGCGCTCACTCCCTCGCCCTGGGCCAAGATTTCCGTCGGAATCCGGCCGAGATCGCCGACTATTCCGTCGCCGATCGCGATCGCCAAGCTGACCCGCCGCGGCCCGTCGAGCGTGGCCTCCGCGGCCCGGCGGAGCGGTCGCAGGGCCGTCTCCGCGCGATGGGACGCGGCCCGGTCGACGACCAGGCAGAGCAAGGTGGAGGAAGTGTACAGCTGGACCACGTTGACGTCGTGGGCGCGGAGGCGATCCGTGACCTCCGCGATGACGCCGGGTCGCTGGCGGCCGCCCGGCACTCTCAGCCGATAGAGGTCGAGCGAGCGGAGCATGGCGACGGCTCGCAGGCGGCCGCCGTTCCGCCACGGGCCGACTTCGGTCGTTCCCCGGGCTCCGTTCAGCGACCGGACGAGCAGAGGGATGCCGAGCGCGCGCAGCGGTTCGATCGTGTACGGGTGGAGGACGCGGGCGCCGAACTGGGAGAGCTCCTCGGCCTCTTCGTAAGAAAGCCGGCGCAGCGGGATCGGCCGGTCGACGAGCCGGGGGTCCGCCGAGTAGATCGAGACGTCCCGCTTCACGAGCTCCACCCGGGAGGCCCGGACGATCGCGCCGATCGCGCTCGCCGCGTAGTCCGAACCCCCGCGCCCGAGGGTCGCCACTTTGCCTTCGCGGCTCCGGCCGAAGTAGCCGGTGACGACGGGGAGCGTTCCTTGTTCGAGAAGATCGGCGAGCCCCCGAGCGACGCGTCGGCGCGACCGGCCGAGCAGGATCCGGGCCGATCCGTACACGTTGTCCGTGACGAGTCCGAGCCGGTCGGCCTCGACCGCCGTGGCCGGGACCCCCGCGCCCCGCAACGTTTCGGCGAGCCACGCCGCGGCGAGCCGTTCCCCTTGGCTCACCAGTCGGTCGGTGGAGGCGGGGTCGGTCGGCCGGCCCGCGGTCTGCTCGGCGAGTCGTTCGGTCCCTCGCCGCAACCGAGCGATCTCGGGACCCCCCGGGTGGGCTCGCGCCAGACGTCGGAACGCCCGCCGGCGACCCGCGGGCGACATCGGACGGCGCGCGAGCCCGAAGAGGAGGTCGGTGATGCCTTCGCGCGCGGAAACGACGACGATGACGGGACGACCGGTTCCCCTCAGCCGTTCGATCTCCCGGATCACCGCCGTCGGGTCGGAGAGCGTCGCCCCGCCGAACTTCACGACGATCGGCCGTGGGCGGCTCATCGGCTCCGCGCTCCTTGCCGCCACGGGATTCCGAGGGCGACCGACAGCTCGGCGTTGAGGACCGAGCCTCCCGCTCCCCCCCGGACGGCGTTGTGGGAGAGCGTGAAGAATCGGAGGTACGGCGGGGTCCACCGGATCCGCCCGATGGCGATCGCCATCCCGCGCGCCCTCGCCGGGGAGCCGAGCCAGCGATCGCGCAGCGGCTGGGGCCGATCCGGGGCTGTCTGTACGACGATCGGCGGATGGGGGGCGGTCGGAAGATCGAGATCGGCGAGCGGGTCGAACGCCGACCACGCTTCCGTGAGCTCGTCAAGCGGAGGCGAGCGGCTCGCCTCGACGGTCACCGCGGCCAAGTGGCCTTCCCGCGTTGCGACGCGCGCACAGTTCGCGACGACCGGCGTCCGGAACGGCCGGATCCGCCCACCGTCGTACCGTCCGAGGAGTCGCGCTGACTCGCGCGCGATCTTCTCTTCCTCCGCTGGAATGTGGGGCAGCACGTTGTCGGTGATGGCGAGGGACGGAACGCCGGGCCAGCCCGCGCCCGACAGCGATTGATAGGTGCTGACGTGGACCGCGCGCGGCCTTAGACGCGCGATGACCGGGGCGAGGGCGACGACGACCCCCGTGGTGGAGCAGTTCGCGTTTGTCACGAGAAGGCCCCGTCCCCGCGGCCGCCGCCCCGCTAGCGCGAGGTGAGCACGATTGACTTCGGGGATCAAGAGCGGGGCCCGCGGGTCGAGCCGGTGGTCCGCGGCGTTCGAGAAGACGGCGACCCCGCGGCGGACCAGCTCGGCCTCGAATGTCTTCGCCGAGCCGGACGGAAGCGCCGAGAAGACTCCCTCGATGCCGGCCCGGGCGAGGGCCGCGGGCGTCGCGGCGACGAGGCGCCGGCCGGCGAGTTCGGGAGGCGGAGCCTCGGCCAACGCCCAGAGCTCGTCGAGTCGAAGACCGACCGAACGGCCGCCGCCGACGAGCTGCTCGACGCGGAACCACGGGTGGTCGGCGAGGAGGCGGGCGAAGTGCTGGCCGATGTATCCGCCGGCTCCGACGATCGCGACCGGCCGTCGCGGGTCGCTCATCGGACGAACCCCCCGGCGAGCGCGAGATCCGCGAGGGCGATTCGCGTCGTCGATTCAAGGACCACGACGGCGCGCGGGACGATGCACGGGTCGTGCCGGCCCGCGACCCGGATCATCGTGGCGGCGCCCGTTTCGAGGTCGACGGTCTTTTGGAGGCGGGCGATCGACGACGTCGGCTTGACCGCGACCCGATAGACGATCGGCATGCCGGTCGCCAATCCCCCCAGGATGCCGCCCGCGTGGTTCGTCTCGGTCCGGACCCGGCCGCCGTCGAAGACGAACGGATCGTTGTGCTCGCTTCCGCGCATCCGGGCCGCCCGGAACCCGGCCCCGAACTCGATCGCCTTGACCGCCGGCACGCTGAAGGCAAGATGCGCCAAGTGGCTCTCGAGCGAGTTGAAGAACGGCTCTCCGAGGCCGACCGGCACGCCGTCCGCTCGAACCTCGATGACGCCCCCGACGCTGTCGCCGTCCCGCCGGGCCGTTTCGATCGCCTCCTCCATCCGGCGCGCTGCGAGCGGGTCGGGCGTTCCGACCTCGTTCCCCGCCGCCCGACGGGCGATCTCCGCGAGCGGGAGCGACTCGGGCACGTCGGCGTCGACGGGGCCGATCGACCGAGTGAACGCCCCGACCTCAATCGACAGCGGGCGCAACAGCTCGCGGGCGATCGACCCCGCGATCACGAGCCCGACGGTCATCCGGCCGGAGAAGATTCCCCCGCCCGACAGGTCGGCGGTAGGCCCGTAGCGCACCCGGGCCGGGTAATCGGCGTGGCCGGGCCGGGGCGTGAACCGCCGGCGGTCGTACGGCGATCGGTCGACGTCGACGTTCGCCACGTGCGCGCGCAGCGTTGCCCCGGTGGTCTTCCCGGCGTCGACGCCGGAGTCGATCACGAGTCGGTCCTCCTCCTGTCGCTTCGTGGCGAGGCGCCGACCGACCGGTCGCCGGCGGTCGAGGTCGTTCTGGACGGCGGATTCGTCCACGGTCAGCCCGGCGGGGAGGCCGTCGATCTCGACCCCGACCTCGGGTCCGTGGCTCGTTCCGAACAGCGTCACGCGGAATCGCTCCCCCCAGCTCATCGTCATGCTCCGGCCCCCCGGATCGCTCCGCCGAGCGATCGCATCGTCGCCCAGAAGCCGGGCCACGATTTGCGCACGCACTGCGCATCGGCGAGTCGCGAGGGGCCGTCGGCCACGACCGCCGCGACCGCGGCGCTCATCATCACCCGATGGTCGCGAAGACCGGCCGTGCGGATCGCCGTCGGCGGCCGCTGACCGGTGACGTACAGCCGGCCCGGCCGGCCCGCCACGCGAGCGCCGAGGGCGCGGGCGAGCTCGACCGTGGTCCGGAACCGGTCCGACTCTTTGCCGACGACGTGGCGGGCCCCATCGATGCGACTCGTTCCAGGAAGGCACGCGGCGACCGCGCCGCACAACGGATAGAGGTCCGGCGCGTTCGTCAGGTCGACTCGGAACGGCCGATCGATCGGCCCTTGTACCGACAGTCCGGTCGGTCGCCGGTCGGTGGATGCTCCCGCCCGCGCCAAGACGTCGACGATCGCGAGGTCGGCCTGCGGCAGTTCGGCCGTCAGTCCCCGGGCCCGGACGGCACCGCCCGAGAGCGCGGCCGCGGCGAACGGATACGCGGCCGAGGAGGCGTCCGGCGGGACCGTGAACGACCGGGCGGCGTACCGCTGACCCCCGGGGATATGGAACGTTCGTCCCCGTCGATCGACGCGCACGCCGTGCGTGTGGAGGACCGCTCGGGTCGCGTCCACGTACGGTTGCGAGACGAGAGGCCCGTCGAGGGTCATCCGGGACGATCCGTCGAGCGTCGGCAGCACGAACAGCATCGCGGAGACGAACTGGGAGCTCGACGAACCATCGAGCCGAACGGCGCCGGGGCGTAGCGGCCCTTCGATCCGGACGGGTACGCTCCGACCGTCCGACGGTCGGCGCACGTCGGCCCCGAGGGCCGCCAGAGCGTCGTACAGCGGGCCCGTCGGCCGCCGCGCCAAGGTGGGCCGGCCCACGAGGTGCACGGCCTCGCCTCCGGCCGCGGCGACCGCCGATAGAAGTCGGAGCGTTGTTCCCGACTCCCGGCAATCGATCGTGATTCGACCGCTCCGCCGCTTCGGCCCGGGCTCGATCTTCCACGCCTGGGGTTGTACTCGGACCCGGCGGCCGAGGGCCCGGATTCCCGCGAGGGTCGCCCGGGTATCTTCGCTGTCGAGTGGCCGGCGAACGATCGAGCGCCGGCGAGTGAGGTAGGCGGCGATGAGGGCCCGGTGCGTGTAGCTCTTGGAAGGGGGTGGGGTGAACGCCCCGTCGATCCGGGACGGGTGAACCGTAACCTCGCGGCGGCCGGTCATTCTGGGCGGTCCTCCGCGAGCGGCTCGTGGCGCAAGAACGCCACGGAGAACCGCTCGGCGCGATCGTCCGGCAGGGCGGCGATCGCCGCGTCGACCCGATCCCGCGGAACGATCGCGGCGAGGGTCGGTCCCATGCCGCTTACCCCGGTCGCGAGGGCCCCCGCCGATCGCAGCGTCTCGCGCAGATGCCGGTAATGGTAGCCCACAACCCGCTCGACAAGATCCGAGTTGGCTTCCATGGCGGCCAGGTAATCGCCGCGTCGGGCGTGCTCGGCGATCGCCTCGGCTTCGCTCGCCACGGCGTGGAACGCCTCCTTCCACTCCGACGACGGTCGGTGCGGGTCGGACGGCACGTAGAGGAGCGCGACCCAATCGGCGTCGACCGGGTCCGCCCGGACGAGCTCGTCGCGGCGGTTGTCGGTGACAAGGAAGCCGGGACGGAGCCCGGCGAGCGCGTCGTCGTACGCACCGGTCGCGCTGACCCCGCTCTCCCGAGCCGCGCGGGCGGAGAGGCGGGCGACTTCCCGGGGGTCGGTGGGGCGATCGACCGCCCGGGCGATCGCCCCAATGATCGCCGTCGAGACCGCGCTCGAGCTCTTGAGGCCGCGGGAAACCGGCAGTTCGGACCGGACGACCAGATTGACGGAGAGCGGTTCGTCCGGCGCGTAGCATTCGAGCGCCCGCTTCGCGACCGCTTCGATGAACGGGCTCGCCGGCGCTCCGTTCAAGGTCACTACCGGAAGAACGGCCGCCTCGCTGATCTCCGCGGTCGCAGTCGCGAACCGTTCGATGCCGATGGCGCACCCCGTGCCGGTCGGGAGGGCATTCACGACGGAGATCGCGCCGGCCGCTCGAGCTACCCCGCGCACGGTTCTCCCTCCAATAGTGCGGCGACGTCGTTCTCGGGCGGAGGCGCGCCCCACCAGCGGGCATACGACCCGGCGGCCTGGTAGACGAGCAGGCGCCAGCCGTCCTCGTAGGTGGCGCCGGCCCGTTGCGCGAGTTCGCGCAGCGTCGGGGTCGTCGGTTCATAGACGAAATCGAGGAGGTGGGTTCCCGGCCCGAGCCGGGAGGCGAGGTCGACCTCCAGGATCTCTCCGGCTCGCCGACCGACCGGGGTAGCGTGCACGACGAGCGAGGGGGGGCGGAGGCGGCCGCGGTCGCCCAGGTCGACGGTCGCCTGGAAGCGGGCCGCCAGCGAGACGGCCCGTTCGCGGTGGCGCGCCAGCACCCGGGCCTCCGCCCCGAGGCGTTGGGCGGCCGCGAGCGCCGACCGCGCGGCGCCTCCGGCGCCGACGACGAGCACGGAGCGGCCGTCCCACCGTCCTTCCGCTCGCAACTCCTTCAGCCTCCGCTCCACGGCGGTGAGGTCGGTGTTGTCCGCCTCGACGTCACCCCCGTCGAAGGTGAGCGTGTTCGCCGTCCCGCACGCCTCCGCGTTCGGCGCGATGCGCGTCGCCGCGGCCAACGCCGCTCCCTTGAGCGGATGGGTCACGTTGAGGCCGCGAAAGCCGCCCGCCGCGAGCGCCGGAACCGCGGCGAGGAACTCTTCGTCCGACGACGGCTCGAGCGCGACGTAGAGGGCCGTTCGCCTCTCCTCACGGAACCAGCGGTGGTGTAGCCACGGGCTCCGGGATTGGCCGATCGGTCGGCCGACCACGGCGAAGATCGGCGGGGCGTCCGCGGCCCGGAGGAACGGACCGATCCGATCGACCGGGATCTGGGCGGCTTCGACCGGGGGCGACCGATCGGTTCCGTCGTCCTCGGGCATCGCGCAGAAGACGATCGGGAAGCCGAGCCGCCGGGCCCACGCTCGAAGGAGGGCGCCGGCCGGGCCGGTCGTGTGGACGACGCGCGGCGGTCCCGCGGGGTCGAGTCGTAGCGCCTCCGCGAGCTCGAGCGTCCGGGCGAGGGACGC